>JBDTUO010000260.1:0-5009 GCA_040007675.1 Rubrivivax sp. | reverse complement strand
GACGAAACCGTCACGACCCAGAACCTCGACATCGTTCGTGTCGACGAAGCGCGCTCGCTGCTGCTGGTGCGCGGCGCCGTGCCGGGTTCGAAGAACGGCCACGTGGTCGTCCGTCCGGCCATCAAGGCGCGCGCCAAGGGCGGCGCTGCCGCCGACGGCAAGAAGGGAGCCAACTGATGCAGCTCGAGCTCCTGAACGAACAGGGTCAGGCCACCGCGAAGGTGGAAGCCCCCGACACCGTGTTCGCCCGCGACTACAACGAAGCGCTGGTGCATCAGGTCGTCGTCGCCTACCAGGCGAATGCGCGGCAGGGCACCCGTGCGCAGAAGGATCGCGGCACGGTCAAGCATTCGACCAAGAAGCCGTTCCGCCAGAAGGGCACCGGTCGCGCTCGCGCCGGCATGACTTCGTCGCCGCTGTGGCGCGGGGGTGGCCGCATCTTCCCGAACCTGCCGGACGAGAACTTCGCGCACAAGGTCAACAAGAAGATGTATCGCGCCGGCATGGCGTCTATCCTGTCGAAGCTGGCCCGTGACGGCCGGCTGGCGGTGATCGACGCGATCAGCGTCGACGCTCCGAAGACCAAACTCCTGGCGGCCAAGTTCAAGGCGATGGGCCTGGAGTCGGTGCTGCTGATCGCCGATGAGATCGACGAGAACCTGCTGCTGGCCTCGCGCAATCTGGCCAACGTGCTGATCGTCGAGCCACGATACGCCGACCCGCTGTCGCTCGTCTTCTACAAGAAGGTGCTGGTGACCAAGGGTGCGATCGAGCAGCTCAAGGAGATGTTCGCATGAGCACGCCGCAGAAATTCGACGAAGGGCGCCTGGCCACCGTGCTGGTGGCGCCGATCATCTCGGAGAAGGCAACCCGCGTCGCCGAGAAGAACAACCAGGTGCTGTTCAAGGTGCTGCGAAACGCCACCAAGCCCGAGATCAAGGCCGCGGTCGAGCTGATGTTCAAGGTCGAGGTCGAGTCGGTGCAGACCGTGAACCACAAGGGCAAGGTCAAGCGTTTCGGCCGCTCGATCGGTCGGCGCGACCACATCAAGAAGGCCTACGTCTCGCTGAAGCCGGGCCAGGAGCTCAACTTCTCCGGGGAGGCCTCTTAAATGGCAGTCATCAAGGTCAAGCCGACGTCGCCCGGACGGCGCGCCGTCGTCAAGGTGGTGCACAAGCACCTGCACAAGGGAGCGCCGGAGGCGTCGCTGCTCGAGCCGCAGAAGCAGAACGCCGGCCGCAACAACGGTGGCCGCATCACGATGCGTCACAAGGGTGGCGGCCACAAGCACCATTACCGCGTGGTCGACTTCAGACGCAACAAGGACGGCATCCCGGCCAAGGTCGAACGCATCGAGTACGACCCGAATCGCAGCGCCCACATCGCGCTCGTGTGCTACGCCGACGGCGAGCGCCGCTACGTGATCGCGCCGCGGGGGGTCGAGGCGGGCGCCACGCTGCTGTCGGGCGCCGAGGCGCCGATCAAGGCCGGCAACACGCTGCCGATCCGAAACATCCCGGTCGGCTCGACGATCCATTGCGTCGAGATGCTTCCGGGCAAGGGGGCGCAGATCGCGCGCTCTGCCGGCACCTCCGTGACGCTGATGGCGCGCGAAGGCACGTACGCGCAGATCCGTCTGCGCTCGGGCGAGGTGCGCAAGATCCACATCGACTGTCGCGCCACCATCGGCGAGGTCGCCAACGAAGAACACAACCTGCGCCAGTACGGCAAGGCCGGTGCGCGCCGCTGGAAGGGCATCCGACCGACGGTGCGGGGCGTGGCGATGAACCCGGTGGACCACCCGCACGGCGGCGGTGAAGGCCGCACCGGCGAAGGCAAACCGCAGGTGTCGCCGTGGAACACGCTGACCAAGGGCTACCGCACACGCAGCAACAAGCGCACGCAGACGATGATCGTCTCGCGTCGCAAGAAGTGAGGCCCTGAGGGAAAACCAACATGGCACGTTCACTCAAGAAGGGTCCCTTCGTGGACCACCACCTGATGGCCAAGGTCGAGAAGGCCTCTGCCATCAAGGACAAGAAGCCGATCAAGACCTGGTCGCGCCGCAGCACCATCCTGCCCGAGTTCATCGGGTTGACCGTCGCCGTCCACAACGGCAAGCAGCATGTGCCCGTCTACGTCACGGATCAGATGGTCGGCCACAAGCTCGGCGAGTTCGCGCTGACCCGCTTGTTCAAGGGTCACCCGGCGGACAAGAAGGCCAAGAGGTAAGAGGCGATGGAAACCAAAGCAAGCGTGCGCGGCGTGCGGCTGTCGGTCGACAAGGGTCGACTGGTGGCTGACCTGATCCGCGGCAAGAAGGTCGACCAGGCCATCCAGATCCTGACATTCACCCCGAAGAAGGCGGCGCTGATCGTGCGCAAGGCAGTCGAGTCCGCGGTCGCGAACGCCGAGCACAACGACGGCGCCGACATCGACGAGCTGAAAATCAAGTCGATCTTCGTCGAGCAGGGCGCGACGCTGAAGCGCTTCTCCGCCCGCGCCAAGGGCCGGGGCAACCGCATCAGCAAGCCGACCTGCCACATCTACGTGACGGTCGGGAACTGAAGGAAGAGCATGGGACAGAAAATCCACCCGACCGGGTTCCGCCTCTCCGTCACGCGGGCCTGGTCGTCGCGCTGGTTCGCGAGCCGCCGCAACTTCGCCGGCATGCTGGCGGAGGATCTCAAGGTGCGCGAGTTCCTGAAGGCGCGGCTGAAGAACGCCGCCGTCTCGCGCATCCTGATCGAACGACCGGCCAAGAATGCGCGCATCACGATCTACTCGGCGCGTCCGGGTGTCGTGATCGGCAAGAAGGGCGAGGACATCGAGAACCTCAAGGCCGAACTCGGTCGCCGCCTTGGCGTGCCGGTGGCGGTCAACATCGAAGAGATCCGCAAGCCGGAGGTCGACGCGCAGTTGATCGCCGACTCGATCACGCAGCAGCTCGAGAAGCGCATCATGTTCCGTCGCGCGATGAAGCGCGCGATGCAGAACGCGATGCGCCTGGGCGCGCAGGGCATCAAGATCATGTCGTCGGGCCGCCTGAACGGCATCGAGATCGCACGTTGCGAGTGGTACCGCGAAGGGCGCGTGCCGCTCCATACGCTGAAGGCCGACATCGACTACGGCTTCTCGGAAGCCAAGACCACCTACGGCGTCATCGGCGTCAAGGTGTGGGTCTATCGCGGCGATCGACTCGCCAACGGCGAGGCGCCGACGCTCGGCAAGGGTGACTCGGACGGCGATGACCGCCGGTCGCGCCGTCCGCGCCCCACCGGCGATCGCCCAGGTGCCGGACGGGGCCGTCCGGGAGGCGGCGACCGCGGCGGGCCGCGTGCCGACGCCGCGGCGCCGGCCGCCCCGGCGGGCGGGGCGCCTGCTACCGGCGACGCGCCGCGCACGCCGGCGGTCAAGCGCGTGCGCAAGGCCGTCGCGCCGGCGGGCGGCGAGACCAAAGGAGAATAACGATGCTGCAACCCAAACGCCGCAAGTTCCGCAAGGAGCAGAAGGGCCGCAACACCGGCATCGCGACGCGCGGAGCCGCGGTCTCGTTCGGCGACTTCGGCCTCAAGGCCACCGAACGCGGCCGCCTGACTGCGCGCCAGATCGAGGCCGCACGGCGGGCGATTTCACGCCACATCAAGCGCGGTGGCCGCATCTTCATCCGCATCTTCCCGGACAAGCCTGTCAGCCAAAAGCCGGCTGAAGTTCGCATGGGCAACGGCAAGGGCAACCCGGAATACTGGGTTGCCGAGATCCAGCCGGGCAAGGTGCTGTACGAACTGAACGGGGTGCCTGAAGTGCTGGCGCGCGAAGCGTTCACGCTGGCGGCAGCCAAGCTGCCGCTGCGCTGCACCTTCGTGGCGCGCCAGGTCGGCACCTGAGTAGTCGACGAGGACATGAAATGAAAGCCTCTGAACTGCGCGCCAAGGACGTGGCCGCGCTCGAAAAAGAAGTCACTGACCTGCTCAAGGCCCACTTCGGGCTGCGCATGCAGAGGGCGACCCAGCAACTCACGAACCACTCGCAACTGGGCAAGACGCGGCGCGACATCGCCCGCACCAAGACCGTCCTGGCCCAGAAGAAGAAGGAGGCCGCCAAATGAGCGAAGCCGCACCGCAAGCTGTTGCCGCGCCGGAGAAGAACACCCGCACGCTGGTCGGCCGGATCGTCAGCGACAAGCGTGCCAAGACGGTCACCGTGCTGGTCGAGCGCCGCGCCGCGCACGAGCTGTACGGCAAGATCGTCGCCCGGTCGCGCAAGTACCACGCGCACGACGAAAACGGCGACTACCATCTCGGCGACCTGGTCGAGATCGCTGAGGGCCGGCCGATCTCGAAGACCAAGTCGTGGACCGTCACGCGCCTGGTGGAGAAGGCCAAGCTGGTCTGAGCGCGCACGACCCCGGACGGCGCAGGGGCAGTCGCCCGCCGCGCACGCACCCGCAGCCAGAAGCTGGAACACTCCGGCCTCTGGTTTTTTTTTCGAACGGAGACGACCATGCTGAAGGTTGGAGACAAGCTGCCGTCCGGCGCTTTGCAGGAGTTCATCGAGGTCGAGGGCAACGGCTGCTCGATCGGCCCGAACAGCTTTGACGTGCAGAAGGAAGCGGGCGGCAAGACGATCGCGATCTTCGGGCTGCCGGGCGCGTTCACGCCGACCTGTTCTGCCAAACATGTGCCGGGCTACGTGGCCCAGGCCGACGCGCTGAAAGCAGCTGGCGTAGACGAGATATGGTGTGTTTCGGTGAACGACGCCTTCGTCATGGGCGCCTGGGGGCGTGACCAGCACACCGTGGGCAAGGTTCGCATGATGGCCGACGGCAGTGCCGACTTTGCCAAGGCGACCGGGCTCACGCTCGACCTGACGGCGCGCGGCATGGGTCTGCGGTCCACCCGCTACTCCATGCTGGTCAAGGACGGCGTCGTGGCCAAGCTCAATGTCGAGGCGCCCGGCAAGTTCGAGGTCAGCGACGCCGGCACGCTGCTCGAGCAAGCGCAGGCCGC
>JBDTUO010000259.1:0-5015 GCA_040007675.1 Rubrivivax sp. | reverse complement strand
GCCCCATTTCCTCGACGACGATCATCGCCGTCTCCTGGTCGAGCTGCTGGTTGATGGTGACCATCTGCCCCAGCTTCATCATCTGCTTGATGACTTCGCTCGCCTTGACGCTCATCTTGTGCGAGAGGTCGGCGACGCTGATCGTCTCCGGCACGTGCACTTCCTGCGCCACGAACTCGGCCGGTGCCGTGTAGCTGCTCTCACTGGCGCCGCCGCGGCCGTCGCGACGACCGCCGCGCGGCGCGCGCCAACCCGGGCGGCCACCACCGTCGCCGCGTGTCTTCAGCGCGCGCTTCTTGGCGGCGTCGTCGGCCCAGCTCGACGACAGCTTCTCGCTCTTGACATTCTTCTTGTCGCCTGGCTTGGCCACGCTGCCAGGTGCACCGGCGCCTGGTGCGCCCTTGGGCTTGTGAATAGTGCCCTTGATGGCATCCTTGGCGGCCTCCGGCTTGGGAGGCTCCTCGGGCTTCTTCGCGAGCATGACCTTGCGCGGCTGCGACATCATCGCCCGGATCGCCGCCGCCTCGGCCTCGGCCGCCTTGCGGCGCTTCTCGAGTTCTGCCTGACGCTGCGCGTCCTCGTTCTCGGTGCCCTTGACCACGCGCCGCAGCGCCGGCTTGGGGGCGACCGCCGCGGTCACCGGGGCGGCGGAGACTTCCGCTGCCTTCACCGGCTCCGCGGGTGCCTTGGTAGCCGACTTGCTGGTCGTCTTGGTGCTCGCCTTGGCGGACGCCGCTTCAGCAGCCGACCGTTCGACCTCGACCCGTACGCGCTCGACCTCGGCCGCCTCGGCCTCGGCCGCCTCACGCGTCAGACGCTCCTGTTCCTCACGCTGGCGCCGGTTCTCGGCGAGCGCCTCTTCCTGGCGCCGCAGCTCCTCGGCCTCGCGCTGGGCTTCGACTTCGCGCCGCTGCAGTTCGGCCGCTTCCGCCGCCTCCGCGGCCTCGGCGGCCGCCGCGTCGTCGACGCCGCTCGTGTCGTCGCGCTTGACGAAAACCCGCTTCTTGCGCACCTCGACCTGGATCGTGCGCGCCTTGCCACTCGAGTCGGCTTGCTTGATCTCGGTCGTGGACTTGCGCGTCAGCGTGATCTTCTTGCGCTCGGACCCGGAGGTACCGTGCGCGCTGCGCAGGAACTCGAGCAGGCGTTCCTTGTCGGTTTCGGTCAGCGCATCCTCCGGCGACGCCTTCGGCACGCCGGCCGAGGCCAACTGCTCGATCAGCGCTGCGGTCGGGCGCTTGAGCTGCTCGGCGAACTGTGCGACGGTAGTGACGGCCATGTATCTCTGTTCCTAGGGCTTGGAAGCTGCAAGTTCGGGTTCAGGCAGTGAACCAGTGCTCGCGCGCCTTCATGATCAGTTCGCGCGCCTGCGCATCCTCGACGCCGGTCAGCTCGGTCAGCTCGTCGACGGCCAGGTCCGCGAGATCGTCACGCGTGTGGATACCGCCATCGGAGAGCTTGGCGATCAGGTCCGGCGGCAGGCCCTGGCCGTCGAGTTCGAGGTCACGCAGGTCCTGCGAGACCTCGTCGACCTTCTCCTCGCGCTGGATCTCCATCGTCAGCAGCGCATCCTTCGCGCGGGTGCGCAGCTCGGTGATCGTGTCTTCGTCGAACGATTCCATCTCGAGCATTTCCTGCAGCGGGACGTAGGCGATCTCTTCGAGAGAACCGAAGCCTTCGGCGATCAGGATGTCGGCCACCTCGACGTCGACGTCGAGCTTCGCGACGAACAGCGCGCGCACCGAATCGGACTCCTCGGCGTGCTTGGCCTGCGACTCTTCGGCGGTCATGATGTTGATGCGCCAGCCGGTCAGCTCGCTGGCCAGGCGCACGTTCTGGCCGCCGCGACCGATCGCGATCGCGAGGTTTTCCTCGTCGACGACGACATCCATCGCATGGCGCTCCTCGTCGACGACGATCGACACCACGTTGGCCGGCGCGAGCGCGCCGATCACGAACTGCGCCGGATCCTCGGACCACAGCACGATGTCGACGCGCTCGCCGGCGACCTCGTTCGTGACCGCGTTGACGCGCGATCCGCGCACGCCGACACAGGTGCCGATCGGGTCGACCCGGCGGTCGTGCGAGACGACGCCGATCTTGGCGCGCGAGCCCGGGTCGCGGGCGCAGCTCTTGATCTCGAGCAGGCCCTGCTCCATCTCGGGCACTTCCTGCGCGAACAACTCCATCATGAACTGCGGCGCGCTGCGCGACAGCATGATCTGCGGGCCGCGCTGGGTCTCGTCGACACCGAGGATGACGGCCCGCACGCGGTCGCCGCTGCGCAGGTTTTCCTTCGGGATCATCTCGGTGCGGCGCAGGCGACCCTCGACCCGGCCGCTCTCGACGATCAGGTCCCCCTTGTCGAGCCGCTTGACGGTGCCCACGAAGATCTTGTCGCCGCGCGACATGAAGTCGTTCAGCAACTGCTCGCGTTCGGCGTCGCGGATCTTCTGCAGAATCACCTGCTTGGCGGCTTGCGCGCCGATGCGGCCGATCGGCACCGAGTCGATCGCCTCCTCGATGAAGTCACCTTCCTCGATGTCGGAGATGCGGTCGAGCGCGTCGGACAACATTTCCTCGGCGTCCGGGTTCTGCAGCCCGGCGGCGTCGGGCACGACGAGCCAGCGGCGGAACGATTCGTAGGCGCCGGTCTCGCGATCGACCGTCACACGGATCTCGACTTCGCCGCCGTGCAGCTTCTTCGTGGCCGAGGCGAGTGCCGCCTCGACGGCACCGAAGACCACGTCCCGCTCGACGCTCTTCTCGCGCGAAATGGCGTCCACCAGCATCAGCAATTCGCGGTTCATCGCTCCAGACCTCCATGTGCCCCGGCATGCGCCGCCGGCGACGCCGCGGCGTCGTTCTCCGCGCCGGTCGTGCCGGCGCCCTTGCGTGCCTTGCGGCCCTTGAAATCCAGCACCGGCACGAGGCGCGCCTCGCGCACCTCGTCGAGGCGGAAGTCGAGGGAGCGGGCGCCCGACTCCGCGTCCTTGGCGCTGCCCTGCCCCTCATCGAGCTCCAGCCGCCAGCCGTCACCCTGAGCGCGCAGCACGCCGCTCCAGCCCTTGCGACCCTGAAACGGCAGCTTGAACGTCACCCGTACCGGCTCGCCGGCGAAGCGCCGGTAGTCGGCCTCGCGCCGCAGCGGCCGGTCCAGTCCAGGCGACGAGACCTCCAGGCGCTGGTAGTCCACGCCATCGACCTCGAGCACGTACTGCAACTGGCGCGTGACGCGCTCGCAGTCCTCGACGGTGACCGCATCGACGCCGTCGTGTTCCATCGGGGCCGCCTCGGGAGTTTCACTGCCAGTGGCGCCGGCGCCGCCGCCGGCGTCCTGCGGCGCGAGCGTCGCACCGCGCGTCGGGTAGCGGGTGCCGGGCACGCGGTCGATCGTCACGCGCAGCAGACCCCGCGCCGCGTGCTCGACCTCCACCAGCTCGTACCCGAGCCCGGTGACGGTCCGCTCGACGGCGGCCGGCCAGTTCATCGCGACGGTGGAAGTTTCGGCGTTCAAAGAGGAAGAAAATCTCGGCTTCGACGCGGCGCCGAACGGGTGGGGCCCGGCCGGGCGGACCGTCGCAAGCTTGCGAGGCCGACCCGCGGGCCACGGCGGACCGTTCGGCGGCCGCGCAAAAAAAATGGGCAGATAAACCGCCCACACAGCTACTTCGGGAAATGCGCATTATAGCCGGGGCGCATAACCCGGGCAAGCCGACGGGCCCGCCGCCGCCCTCCGGCCCCGGTGCGCATGCCAGAATCCCGGGCTCAGTCCGCCTGCGGACGCCCAAACGTCGGACGCCACCATGGGATTTCTCGCCGGCAAGCGCCTCCTGATCACCGGCGTGCTGTCCAACCGTTCGATCGCCTACGGCATCGCTCAGGCGTGCCGTCGCGAAGGGGCCGAACTCGCCTTCAGCTACGCCGGCGAGCGCTTCAAGGAGCGCATCACCGATTTCGCGCGCGAACTCGACTCGTCGCTCGTCTTCGACTGCGACGTCGGCGACGACGCCCGCATCGCCGCGCTGGCCGAAGAACTCGGCGCGGCGTGGCCGGCGTTCGACGGCTTCGTGCATGCGATCGGCTTCGCGCCGCGCGAGACCATCGCCGGCGACTTCCTCGACGGCCTGTCGCGCGAAGGCTTCCGCATCGCGCACGACATCTCCAGCTACAGCTTTCCGGCGCTGGCCAAGGCGCTGCTGCCGCGGCTGAACCCGGGCGCCGCGCTGCTGACGCTGAGCTACCTGGGAGCTGAACGGGTGGTGCCGCACTACAACACGATGGGCCTGGCGAAAGCCTCGCTCGAGGCCAGCGTGCGCTACCTCGCGAGCAACCTGGGGCCCCGGGGCGTGCGCGTGAACGGCATTTCGGCCGGCCCCATCAAGACGCTCGCGGCGTCGGGCATCAAGGGTTTCGGCAAGATCCTCGAGGTCGTGGCCAGCCAGTCGCCGCTGCGCCGCAACGTGACGATCGACGACGTCGGCAACGTCGCCGCCTTCCTGCTGTCTGACCTCGCGGCCGGCGTCACCGGCGAGATCACGCACGTGGACGGTGGCTACAGCCGGATCGCCGTCGGACTCGGCGGCGACGCCGCGGCCGACTGAGAAGGTGTGAACGGACCCGACATACCCGCTCATCCTGCCCAGACCGCGCCTGTCGTCGTGCGCAGGCGACTCAGGCCCCGACGCAGTCCACGTAGTAGCGCCGCGGAGAGCCCGCCGGGGCCCCCTCGTCCTCGAGCTCGACCAGGCCGTGCACGTCGGTGTCGAAGCCGGGGAACGCGGCGTTGAAGTCGCGCGTGAACTTCAGGTATTGCACGATCTTGCGGTTGAAGCGCTCGCCCGGGATCAGCAGCGGGATGCCGGGCGGGTACGGCGTCAGCAGCGCGGTCGTGATGCGCCCTTCCAGCGCATCGATGCCGACCCGCTCGGTGTCGCGATGCGCGATGCGCGCGTAGGCATCGCTCGGCTTCATCGCCGGGTGCAGATCCGACAGGTACATCTCGGTCGTCAGGC
>JBDTUO010000258.1:0-5037 GCA_040007675.1 Rubrivivax sp. | reverse complement strand
CTTCGTCGAGGCCGACCTTGACCGCGGCCGCGGTGAGCTGGCGCCAGGTCTCGGCGTCGATCGGGATGCCGGCGGCGCGCGCCCGGCGTGCCCGCGTCTCCGGCTCGCCGGCGATCTGCACACCCGGCGGCACGCCGTCCGGCGGTGTGGCGGCCGGCGACGCGCGCACCCAGTCGAGCAGCTGCGCGATCTGCGCATCGAGGGTGCCGGCGGCGGCCAGTGGCGCCGGGTCGATGACGATCGTGCCCATGTTGTTGATGATGCGCAGCCGCCCGGGCTTGCCATGCATCACCGGCCCGCCGAACAGCGCCGAGCCGAGGATCTCGCACATCAGCGCCAACCCGGAGCCCTTGTGGTCACCGAACGGCAACAGCGCGCCACGCGGCTCGTCGAACAGCGCTGCCGGGTCACGCGTGGCCTGTCCGGCGCCGTCCAGCAGCACCGCCGGGGGCAGGGTCTTGCCGGTGTTCAGCGCCACCCGCACCTTGCCGACCGCCAGCTTGCTGGTCGCGAAGTCGAGCACCAGTGCCTCTGCGCGCGGGCGCGGCACACCGATCGCGATCGGGTTCGTCACCAGGCGGCCGTCGGTGCCCCCATAGGGCGCGACCACCGGGTGGCTGATGACGTTGACGAAGTGGATCGACACCATGCCAGCGGCGCAGGCCATCTCGGCCCAGTGGCCGATGCGGCCGATGTGGTGGCTGTTGCGCAAACCGGTCAGACTGATGCCGTGCTGGCGCGCCTTCTCGATCGCCACCGTCATCGCTGCATGACCGGCGACCTGCCCGAGTCCGAGGTCGGCGTCGAGCACCGTCAGCGCGCCGTGGTCGAGCACGGTGTCGGGCTGCCGGTTGAGCTTCAGCTCGCCGGCCAGCAGCACCTCGATGTAGGTCGGCACCATGCCGACCCCGTGGGAGTCGTGGCCCGCGAGGTTGGCGCCGACCAGCTGCTCGGCGACGAGGCGCGCCTCGGTCGCGCTGCTGCCGGCACGCGCGAACAGCGCCTGCACTGCTGCCGACAGCTGCTGCGGGTGGACGGTGACGTCGGTGGGGGCGGGCATGCGCAGTGTCCTCGAGGATCGAGCGCCCGCAGGCGCGAACAGGTGTGACCGGGCTCGACGGGAGCCCCGCTGCATTCTGGGCAAGTCTCGGCGCGGGTCCGGCCGGTGATTCCCCTCACGCCGGACGACGGCGTGCAACCCCCTCGCCCGGCTGATCGTCCAGGCCGGCGCGCAGGCGCGTGTAGACCTCGGGGTGGCTGAGCAGGTCCAGGTGGTTCATCTGCGCACCGATCCACTGGTGCCCGGCCTCGAAGGCCAGGCAGCGCGCCGGGTCGGCATGGCGCCCCAGCGCACTGTCCAGCGGCACCAGCCCGTCGCCGGTGCGCCGGCCCTTCAAAGTACGGTCGAGTCGACCCCGGCTGGCCGCGAGGGCCAGGCAGCGCACGCCGGCCGGCAACGGCACATGCACGTGTATCGCGCGCCTGTCGTCGATGCGATCGGCAACGACACGGCCCTGCCGCAGGTCCGTGATGCCGGCGCTGCGCACCCGGCCGATGCGGGCCAGCGGTCCGGCATAGGGCGTGCCCTCGAGCACGAGGTCCAGCCAGTGCCCGGCGCGCTCGAGCGGCGCGCCGTGGTGCGGCGTGCCGAGGAAGACGAGCTCGCTCACCCGTTGCGTCCACGGCTGGCGCGCGAGCCGACCCTGCTCGAACGCACTTCGAATGAGCAGGCCGCCCATGCTGTGACCGAGCAGCACCAGTCGCTCGATGCGATGCGGCCAGCCGTCGACCAGCCGTTGCAGGTGGCCGGCGAATTCGGCGCCGTTGTCGGCGATCGGCAGGCCGCTGTTGTAGCGCAGCATGATCGGCGTCAGCCCGAGATCACGCTGCAGCGCCAGGCCATGGTGATGCCCCTGGCGCATCCATTGCCGCTCATTCATGCACAGGCCGTGCACCAGCACGAGCAGCCGGCTGGGATCAGGCGCCCGACACGGCGCCGGTTCAACGGCAGCCGCAGACGCCGCCAGGTCGTGGGCCCGCAGCGACATCGGTGTCGCCAGCGGGTTGCCGCTGCGCAGCAGGTGGTCGCCGACGACGCCGTTCAGCGCGGCGACAAGGGCCTCGCGGCGCGGCCCGCCGCCCTCGCCCTCCACGCTGGCCGGCAGCAGCGCGAGCAGGGCATCCAGGCTGCCGCCGACCAGGCGCGTGACCCCGCGCACCGATCGGTACACCAGGCCGGTGATGCCGCGCGTGCGGCCCTCGGTCGGTGGCGCGGCACCCGGCAGGGTGGCGATGCGCGCGTGCATCGCCTCGACCAGGTCGGTCAGTCCCGTGGTGGCATCGATCGCCAGCCGGCTGGCGCCTCGCAGGTGCGCGCCGGCGCGTGGCCGGCCGTCGATGGCCGTCATCGCGGGCTCCGGGTGGAATGGCACGCCAGTATCGACGCGACTGGGGCGCAGCGGGCAGGCACAGGTGCTGCTGGCCGCGCAGGGTCCCACACGGCATACTGCGTCGAACCGCAGGCTCGCTGCGCCGCATGAAGGCTTCCCCATGGGCAAAACCGCCGTCGGCCGCATCGACGAGACGCTGAAGTTCCTGCAGAAGACGACCGTCGCACCGGCGACCTTGCGCGACGAGGTGTACACGTTCGCGAAGGCCTACGCCGACCAGTTCCTGGTGGACAAGAAGAGCAGCTTCACGGCCTCGGTCTCGAGCGGGATGTCCACCAAGAACTACGCCGACACGAAGGCCGACTGGGGCGACAAGGCGATCCGCACGGAGCGCCGGGCGATGGCGCTGCTGTGGACGGCGATGTCCAACCTCGAACGTGCCGGCCAGGCGATGACGATGGCGTCGGGCCGCGTCGAGGATGCGCTGCTGGCCGTCATGAAGAAGGCCAAGGCCACCGCCGACATGGCCAAGGGCATCTCGGCCGGCAACCAGGACATCCTGCTGATCGACTTCATGGGGCGTCCGGCCGAGTTCCTGAGCCACAACGTGGTGGTCATCTACGGCATCAAGGCGGACGCCCAGCCGACGACCAACATCGGCAGGTTCGGTTTCTATTTCCAGGCCTCGAAGGACCGCTACGTGTTCGAGTGCCCCTGCAAGGTCCCCGGTGCCCACCTGTTCGACGCCGTCAACGTGCCCGCGGTGCTCTGGTCCAGCGTGCCCGGCCGGGGCAGCAACGCGGCCGCCGGCAGCTTTGCCGGCATCCAGGGCACGCCGCTCGCGAGCACCGTGAAGGTCATGCTGACCACGCAGTTCACCGGCTGCACGTTCTGCGTCAACGACACCGGCGGCACCGTGCACGCGGCGCACATCGCCCCCAGCAACGCAGCGGGCAAGAAGGACGGCGAGACGCTGCACAGCATCGATCCGACGGTGTTGGCCGAGCAGGTGTGCGCGACCGGCGACTTTGCCGCCGCGCGCGGCGCGCCGACGATGCGCGTCTATGGGCGCGACAAGGGCAAGCAGACCTTCACCAACGGCTACCTGTACAAGACAGGCTCGCACGGCAGCAAGAACTGGATGACCGTGATCGGGTTCAGGGACGACACCACCGGCTGGTCGCTCTACACGCAGAGCAACGCTGAGGACCACCCGAAACCGAAGCGCGTGCGCCAGGTCTTCCCGGCGCCGCACGAATCGGTGTCGTAGCGCGGCGATCCCGACCGGCCGCGCCGCGAACAGCGGCCTCAGCTCGACAGCTGCTGCCAGGCGCGGTCCAGCCGTTTGACGCTCACCGGCTGCGGCGTGCGCAGTTCCTGCGCGAACAGGCTGATGCGAAGTTCCTCCAGCAACCAGCGGAACTCGTCGAGCCGGGCGTCGGGCGCGCCCTTGAGTTCGGCCCGGCGGCGCAGCCAGCGCTGCTCGAGCGGGCGCAGCTCGGCCAGCCGCGCGGCGTCGCGGGCCGGGTCGGCACGCCACTTGTCCAGCCGCATGACCACGCCCTCGAGGTAGCGCGGCAGCTGCTGCAGCGCAGTCCACGGTGTGTCGGCCAGGAAACGTTTGCCCACCAGGCGCTGCAGCTGCGCGCCGATGTCGTCGGCCACCTCCTTGGGCGCGCGGCTGTCCTTCAGCTTGCGCTGGGCGGCGGCGAACCCGGTCAGTACGGCGCCGGCCTGGCGCGCCACCTCCTGCGCGATCAGGTTCAGGCGCGCGCGGCCTTCGTCGAACCGGGCCCGGAACGCGGGCTCGTCGGTCGGCAGCGGATCGACCAGGAACGCACGCTCGAGCGCGACGTCGATCACCTGCCGGCGCAGCTCCTCCAAGGTGCCGAGGTTCAGCGTCGCCGCCGCCATGCGCTGCAGTTCGGGCAGGTTGCGCTCCAGGGTGCGCAGCGGCTCCTTGAGCTGCAGCGACACCAGGCGGCGCAGGCCGGCCCGGTGCCGCGTCGCCGCGATCGCCGGCTCGTCGAAGACCTCGATCTCGACGTGCGTGCCCTGATCGGTGAGCGCAGGAAAGCCGACCAGGGTCTGGCCGGACTTGCGCAACTCCATCAGCTCGGGCAGCTCGCCGAAGGTCCACGCGGTGAAGCGCTGCGCCTCGCCCGCCGACGCGGGCACCCTGGCCGGCGCTCGCGTCGTGCTCGGCGCGCCGGGCGTTGCAGACGTCGGCGTCGGTGCCGCCGCGCCTGAGGGCAGCTTCAGCGCCGCCAGCGCCTGAAAGGCGCTGCGTGCCTGGCCGCCCCACTCGGCCCTCAGGGTCGCCAGGTGGCGACCCATTGCAAGTTGCCGGCCATGTTCGTCGACCAGGCGGAAGTTCATGAACAGGTGGGGCGGCAACGCGTCGACCTTGAAGTCGTTGCGCTGCACCGCGAGCTGCGTGCGCTCGCGCACCGCCTTCAGCAGCACGTCGAGCAATTCACCCTGCGCGAACGACAGCGTCGCGCAGAACTCGACCGCGTAGTCGGGCAGCGGCACCAGGCGCGAGCGCGGCCGCTGGTGCAGGCTCTTCACCAGGGCCAGCACCTTGTCCTTCAGCATGCCGGGCACCAGCCATTCGCAGCGTTCTTCGCTGACCTGGTTCAGCGCG
>JBDTUO010000257.1:0-5039 GCA_040007675.1 Rubrivivax sp. | reverse complement strand
CGCCGGGTGGCAACCCGGCTGCGGTTTGCGCCTTGCCTGCGGTCTTTCTGGCCACAACGCGGTCCCTTCCCGTAGCGTGAACAGGCCCTACGCCTTCAGCGTCGCACGGGCGCGCATCGTCAGCCAGCCCTCGTGGTCCTGCGCCCAGAGCGTGACCGTGTCGCCGTCGCGCCGGCCGTTGAGCTGCAGGGGGTGGCCGTCGAAGCTCGGTCGCACGGCGGTGAAGCGGAAACTCGCGAGCGTGGCCGCGGGCACGTGGCGGTGCAGCAGGTCCAGCAGCAGCGTCGCGATCAGCGGGCCGTGCACGACCAGACCCGGGTAGCCCTCGACTTCGGTCACGTAGCGGCGGTCGTAGTGGATGCGGTGGCCGTTGAAGGTGAGCGCGCTGTAGCGGAACAGCAGCACCTCGTCCGGCACCAGGCGGCGCTGCCACGCGGCGCCGGTGTCGGCGGCGGTCGGGGGCGGGTCGGTGTCCCCCGGCTGTTTTGCGGCGCGGTAGACGATGTCGTGCCACTCGGTCAGCGCAGGATCAGCGGCGCCGTTGGCATGCAGGTCGTGGCGCACGGTCACGAACACGAGCGGGCCGCTGCGGCCGCTCTTGACGACGACATCCTCGATCGTCGAGCGGCGCTCCACCGCGTCGCCGACACGCAGCGGGGTGCGGAACTCGAAGCGGCCGCCGGCCCACATGCGGCGCGGCAGCGGCACCGGCGGCAGGAAGCCGCCGCGCAGCGCATGGCCGTCCGGGCCGAGTTCGCTGTGCCGGGGCAGCGGCAGGAAACTCAGCCAGTGCCACAGCGGCGGCAAGCGCGCGCCCGGCCCGGGTGAGGACGTGGCGGGATGGTCGAGCGTCGCGTGCAGCGCCTGCACCGGCGCGACGCCGATCACGTCGCTCCGGTGTTCGTGGCGCCCGATCCAGGCGCGCAGCGAGTCTTCGTGCATCGACGCCATTGTCGACCGTTCGTTCAAGCGCGGGACGGTGCGCCGGGTCGTCGATGCCCGACGTCGCTGCCGCCGCGTCAGCGTCAGCGTCAGCGTCAGCGCGACGGCGCCGCGGCGTCGAAGGCGCGGCGCAGCGCCGCGGTGCACAGGTCGAGCGCGAGCGACGCCTCCGCCAGCACTCGTCCCATCGTGATGAAGCCGTGGATCTGACGCTCGAAGCAGACGGTTTGCGTCGGCACGCCGGCGGCCGACAGCGCGTCGGCGAATTGCCGCCCTTCGTCGCGCAGCGGATCGAAACCGGCCGTCAGCACCAGCGCAGGCGGCAGCCCGGACAGGTCGGGAGCGAGCAGGGGCGAGGCGCGCGGATCGGTCCACGTCGCGCGGTCGGGCAGGTAGTGGCCGCGGAAATAGTCGATCGAGTCGGCGGTCAGCAGGTAGCCCTGGCCGTTGCTCTGGTGGGATGCGGCGCCCGCGCGCTGGTCGGTGCCCGGGTAGATCAGCAACTGCAGCAATGGCGCCGGCTCGCCGGCGTCGCGCAGGGCGAGGCTCACGACCGCCGCGAGGTTGCCGCCGGCGCTGTCGCCGCCGACCGCGAGCCGCGTGGCGTCGAGCCCGAGCGAGGCCGCCTCGCGCTGCACGAAACGGGTCGCGGCGATGCAGTCGTCGACCGCGGCCGGGAACACGTGCTCCGGCGCGAGCCGGTAGTCGACCGCGACCACCGCCGCGCCGCTGCCGGCGCACAGGCTGCGGCAGACGACGTCGTGCGTGTCGAGGTCGCCGATCACCCACCCGCCGCCGTGAAAGTACATCAGCACCGCCGGCGTGGCAGCGGCGGCGCCGGCATCGGCACCTGCACGAACCGGCGGCCGGTAGAGCCGCAGCGGGATCGCACCCGCCGGCCCGGGCGCCTGCAGATCGCTCACCGCGCCGACCGTCGGCGGCTCGGGCTGGGTGAAGCTGCGCCGATCGCGGTAGAGGCGGCGCGCGTCCGGTGGGCTCAGCGTGTGGGTGGGCGGCACGCCGCGCGTGGCCATCAGGTCGATCAGCGCACGGGCTTGGGGGTCGAGCATGGGCGGCGGCCTCGCGTCGGGTGGATCGGATGAAGCAGTGTAGCGGCGAGGCCGCGACGGCGGCCCGGATGCTTGCCAAAAGCAAGTATCTGCGCGACGCTCTGCCCATGCCGTCCCGCCCCCTGCTCCCTGTGCCGCGCGCCGCGCCGGCCCTGCCTCCGCCCGCGGCCGGCCGAGTCGAGGCCTTGCGCGCCTTCAACCGGCGCTACACCCAGCGCCTGGGAGGGCTGCGCGCCGGGCTGCCCGACAGCCCCTTCTCGCTGCCGCAGTCACGCCTGCTGCGGGAGCTCGCGCAGGGCCGCGACCGCGCGGCGACGGCGCTGGCGCACACGCTCGATCTGGACCTCGGCTACGTCAGCCGACTGCTGCGCGGGCTGCGTGAACAGGGCCTCGTGCGGTCACGGCGGGCAGCGCATGACGGCCGGCAGCAGGCGCTGATGCTGACGGCGGCCGGCCGGCGCGCCTTTGCGCCGCTCGAGCGCGCCTCGCGCGCGCAGATGAGCGCGCTGCTCGCGCCGCTCGGTGAGGCCGAGCAGGCCGCGCTGGTCGACGCCGCGGAAACCGTGCAGCGCCTGCTCGACGGCCCGAGCGAAAAGGCCGGCACCGCCGCGGGCACGGTCGTGACGCTGCGCCCGCACCGCGCCGGTGACATCGGCTGGATCGTCATGCGGCACGGCGCGCTGTACGCGCAGGAGTACGGCTGGGGCGCGCGCTTCGAGGCCCTGGTCGCGCGCATCGGGGCCGGTTTCATCGAGCACTTCGACCCGGCGCGCGAGGCGTGCTGGATCGCCGAGCGCGACGGTCAGGCGCTCGGCAGCGTCTGCCTCGTGCGGGCACGCGACGCCGTCGGTCGGCCGCGGCGCGGCGTGGCACAACTGCAACTGCTGCTGGTCGAGCCCGCGGCGCGCGGGCTCGGCGTGGGCCGGCGCCTGATTGCCGCCAGCGACGAATTTGCGCGCGCCGCCGGCTACCGTCGCATCGTGCTGCAGACCCACAGCGTGCTTGGCGCAGCGCGCCACCTCTGCGAGCGGGCCGGCTACCGCTGCACCGCGAGCGAGCCGCACCACCGCTTCGGCATCGCACTGGTCGGTGAAACATGGGAGCGCGCGCTCCACCGCCGATGAGCAAAAGCCCGCCGCGCGCCGACCCGACGCTCGCACCGTGCCCCTGCGGCCGGCCGCGCTCGACGGCGGCGTGCTGCGGCCGCTGGCACGCCGACCCGGCCGCGGCACCCGATGCCGAGTCGCTGATGCGTGCCCGCTACAGCGCCCACGTGCTCGGCCGTGCCGAAGTACTGTTGGCCACGTGGGCACCGGAAACGAGGCCGACACGGATCGAGCCCGACCCGCCAGGACTGCGCTGGCTGGGGCTGGACGTGCGTGCGCACCGGGTGCTCGACGCCGACCACGCAACGGTCGAATTCGTCGCCCGCCACCGCGTCGATGGTCGCGCGACGCGCCTGCACGAGCGCAGCCGCTTCGAGCGCCGCGACGGCGTCTGGCTGTACGTCGACGGCGACCGGCTCGACTGAAGCGACCCCCGAGACGAGCCACCCCGCGGGCTCGGGGTCCGGGCGCCGAAGCCCGGCGCGCGCGGCTATGCTCCTGCCGCATGACCGATGCCGCCGCGCCGCCCGATGTGCCGCCGGGCGCGGTGTCGGACCCGGCGCTCGCCGCGTTGCTGAATCAATTCACCGGCATCCAGCGTCTGAAGACCGACGTCTTCCGTGACCGCGTGCGGCATGCGCCCGAACTGGAAGCGCGGCTCGCCGCCGCGCGCGGCGCGGGCCCGGCGGCGGTCGCCACGATCGCGGCCGAACTGCTGGCCGCCCCCGATCCGGCGCCGGCGGCACTGATCGACCTGCTGCTGAGCCAGCGCGCCGTGCGCGACTGGAACGCGATGATCGCGCTCGTGGCGCGGCTGCCACCGGCGCTGCGCGACTCGACGCTGGTGCAGGAGCAGTTCGGCCTGGCGCTGAACCGCGCCGGCCGCGACGACGAGTCCGAGCGGGTGCTGAATGCCGTGTTGGCGCGCTGCGGCCCGTCGTCCGAGACCTGTTCGCTGCTCGGGCGCGTGCACAAGAACCGCTTCGAGCGCGCGCAGCGCGCCGGCGACGCCGCCACCGCCGCGCGCTGCCTGCAGCACGCCGCCGACGCCTATCGGCAGGGGTTCGAGGCCGACCCGAGCGACGCCTTTCCCGGCATCAACGCGCTGACGCTGATGACGCTGCAGCAGCCACCGGACCCGCGCCGCACGGCGCTCCGACCGGCCGTGCAGGCGGCGCTCGAGACCCGCCTGCGCGGCGCCACGCCGGACGGCGCTGGCGGCTCGGGCGGCCCCGATTATTGGGACCACGCGACACGCATCGAGCTGGCGGTGCTGGCGCGCGACGAGGCCGGTGCGCGCGCCGCGCTGGCCGACGCCCTGGCCGCGGTGCGCGAGGCCTGGGAGCCCGAGTCCACCGCGCGCAACCTGGCGCTGATCCGCGCCGCCCGTGAGGCACGCGCCGACGCGCCCGCCTGGGCGCGGGAAGTCGAAGCGGCGCTGGCGCGGCGCGGCATGCAGACCGGGACGGCGGTGGTTGCGACAGACAAGCCCGGCAACCCCGGCGCCCGCTGCGGACCCACCCGACGCTGACAGGGTCTGCCGCTTAGGGGTTCGGACGAGGTGCCGCCGGGTGCTACCGTCGCGGCCCCGTTGACCAGCCTGACCCGACGTGCGCCGTTTCATCTCTCTCGCGCTGGCTGCAGCCTTCACGCTGCTGCTTGCCCCGGCCGACTCCGCCGCCGCTGCGGCCAGCCCGCAGGCCGTGCCGACCGGCCGCCTGCCGCGCACCGTCGTGCCGACCCACGTCGCGCTGGAACTGCGGATCGACCCCGCCCAGGAGCGCTTCAGCGGCGTCGTGCGACTCGACGTCAACGTCACCCAGGCCACGCGCACGTTCTGGCTGCACGGCAAGCGCCTGAACGTCACGCAGGCCACCCTGACGCCGACCGGTGGCGTACCCGTCGAACTCAGCGTGACGCA
>JBDTUO010000256.1:0-5045 GCA_040007675.1 Rubrivivax sp. | reverse complement strand
CGCGCAAGGCCTATGGCGGTGCGTACGACGTGATGAGCTCCAAGCACCTGCGCGGTGACGTCAACTTCGCGTGGCCGAACGCCGAGATCGCGGTGATGGGCGCCAAGGGTGCGGTCGAGATCATCTTTCGCCAGGACAAGGACGACCCGGCCAAGCTCGCGGCGCGCGAGGCCGAATACAAGGCGCGCTTCGCGAACCCGTTCGTGGCGAGCGCGCGGGGCTACATCGACGACGTGATCCAACCCCACGAGACCCGCCGGCGGCTGTGCCGCAGCCTGGCGATGCTCAAGAGCAAATCGCTCGACAACCCGTGGCGCAAGCACGGCAACATCCCGCTGTGATGGCCACCATGTTCAAGAAGATCCTGATCGCCAACCGAGGGGAGATCGCCTGCCGCGTCATCAAGACCGCGCAGCGCATGGGCATCCTCACGGTCGCGGTGTACTCCGACGCCGACCGCGATGCACGCCACGTGCAGATCGCCGACGAAGCGGTCTCGATCGGCCCGGCGCCGAGTCGCGAGAGTTACCTGGTGGCCGACCACATCGTCGACGCTTGCCGTCGCACCGGCGCCGAGGCGGTGCATCCGGGCTACGGCTTCCTGTCGGAGAACGAGGCCTTCGCGCGGCGGCTGGAGGACGAAGGCATCGTCTTCATCGGGCCGCGTGCCCACAGCATCGCGGCGATGGGCGACAAGATCGCGTCGAAGAAGCTCGCCGCCGAGGCCGGCGTCAGCACCATCCCGGGCTGGAACGACGCGATCGAGACGCCCGAGGACGCGGTGCGGATCGCGCGCGACATCGGCTACCCGGTGATGATCAAGGCCAGCGCCGGCGGCGGCGGCAAGGGCCTGCGCGTGGCCTTCGGCGACGCCGAGGCCTTCGACGGCTTCAGCGCCTGCCGCAACGAGGCGCGCAACAGCTTCGGCGACGACCGCGTCTTCATCGAGAAGTTCGTCGAACACCCGCGCCACATCGAGATTCAGGTGCTCGGCGACGCGCACGGCCACATCGTCTTTCTGCACGAACGCGAATGTTCGATCCAGCGCCGGCACCAGAAGGTGATCGAGGAGGCTCCGTCGCCTTTCATCAGCGAGGCCACGCGCGCGGCGATGGGCGCACAGGCGGTGGCGCTGGCGCGGGCCGTGCGGTACCAGAGCGCCGGCACGGTGGAGTTCGTCGTCGGCCGCGACCAGCGCTTCTATTTCCTCGAGATGAACACGCGGCTGCAGGTCGAACACCCGGTGACCGAGTGCATCACCGGCATCGACCTCGTCGAGCAGATGATTCGCGTCGCCGCCGGCGAGCCGCTGCCGTTCACGCAGGCGCAGATCCCGCGCCGGGGCTGGGCGATCGAGTGCCGGATCAATGCCGAGGACCCGCTGCGCAGTTTCCTGCCGTCCACCGGACGCCTCGTGCGTTACCTGCCTCCGCCGACGACGATGGAGGCCGCGCTGCCGGCGCCGGCCTGGAACGCCGAGCCGGGACCGCTGGTCGACGGCGGCGGCGTGCGCGTGGACACCGGCGTCTACGAAGGCGGTGTGATCCCGCTGTACTACGACTCGATGATCGCCAAGCTGATCGTGCACGGCATCGACCGCGCCGACGCGATCACGAAGATGCGCCAGGCACTGAACGGCTTCGTGATCCGCGGCGTCGCCAGCAACATCGCCTTCCAGTCCGCGCTGCTCGCGCACCCGTCGTTCGTGGCGGGCGATTTCGACACCGGCTTCATCGCGGCCCATTTCGCCGGCGGGTTTCGTACCGAAGACGTGCCGCACGACGATCCGGATTTCCTGATCGCACTGGCGGCTGCCGCCTACCGGCGCTACCGCGAGCGGGCGGCCAGCATTTCGGGCCAGGTGCCGGGCCACGGTGTGCGGATCGGCGAAGACATGACGGTCGTCGTGAGATCGGCTGATGGTGAACACGCCTACCACCCGGTCACCGTGCAGCACGATGTCGGCCACGTGCGCGTGACTGTCGGCGAACACCGTTACGCGCTCGCCGGCGACTGGAATTTCGGGAGCATCCGCACCACCGGAGAGTGCAACGGGCAGGCATTCACGGCCCAGGTCGAGCGCATCGGGCTGTGGACGAGCGTGCAGCACAATGGCCGCCGCATCGACGCGATGGTGATGAGCGCGCGTGCGGCGGCGCTGCTGCGGCTGATGCCGCACAAGCCGCCGCCCGACCTGAGCCGATTCCTGTTGTCGCCGATGCCGGGGCTGCTGGCGCAGTTGCTGGTGCAGGTGGGCCAGCGGGTGCAGGCCGGCGAGCGGCTGGCGGTGATCGAGGCGATGAAGATGGAAAACGTGTTGACGGCGGCGCAGGACGGCGTCGTCGCCGAGGTGATGGCCCAGGCCGGCGAAAGCCTCGCGGTCGACCAGCCGATCCTGAGCTTCGAACGATGAGTGAGCAACAACGCCCGTTTCGCATCCTCGGGCTGCAGCAGATCGCCATCGGCGGGCTGGACAAGTCGCGTCTGAAGGCGCTGTGGGTCGACCGGCTCGGCTTGCAGGTCACGGGCCGCTTCGTGTCCGAGCGCGAGAACGTCGACGAGGACATCTGCGCCCTCGGCCGCGGCCCTCACACGGTCGAGGTCGACCTGATGCAGCCGCTCGACCCGGAGCGCAAGCCGGCGGTGCACACGACGCCGCTGAACCACGTCGGCCTGTGGGTGGACGACCTGCCGCGTGCGGTGGACTGGCTGCAGGCGCAGGGGGTGCGGTTCACGCCCGGCGGCATCCGCCGCGGCGCGGCCGGCCACGACATCTGCTTCATTCATCCGAAGGGCGACGACGCCACGTTTCCCTTCGGTGGCGAGGGCGTGCTGATCGAACTGGTGCAGGCGCCCCCGAACCTGCTTTCCGCTCTCGGCTGAACCCATCCATGCCCCAGGACGCTGCTGCCAGGCCCGAACTGCCGCCCCACACGCCGCTGCCGGCCTACTACCGCGACGAGGACGAACACACCGCCTACCTGCGGCGCATGTTCGACGACACCGCGCCTGACTACGACCGCATCGAGCGGGTGCTGGCGCTGGGCACCGGCCGGCGCTATCGCCGCCAGGCACTGCAGCGCGCCGGCCTGCGCGCCGGGGACCGCGTGCTCGACGTCGGCACCGGCACCGGCCTCGTCGCGCGCGAGGCGCTGGCGCTGATCGGCCCGACCGGGCAGCTCGTCGGCGTCGATCCGAGCCCCGGCATGCTGGCGCAGGCGCGGCTGCCGGGCGTCGAACTGCTCGTCGGGCGGGCCGAAGCGCTGCCGCGGCCGGACGCGAGTGCCAGTTTCGTCAGCCTGGGCTATGCGCTGCGCCACCTGTCGGACCTCGCGGCCGCGTTCGCCGAGTTCCGGCGTGTGCTCGAGCCCGGTGGCCGCCTGCTGCTGCTCGAGATCTCGCGTCCCGAGGGCCGGTTCGCGCGCGCGCTGTTGAAGGGGTACATGCGCGCGCTGGTGCCGCTGGCCGCGCGGGTGGTCGCACGGCGCGGCAGCACGCCGGAGCTGTGGCGCTACTACTGGGACACGATCGACGCCTGCGTCGCGCCGGAAGCGATCCTGCAGGCGCTGCGCGACGCCGGCTTTACCGACGTGCGACGCCACGTCGAGGTCAGCATCTTCTCGGAGTACACCGCGGTGCGCGGACCCGGCTGACGGCGTGGGCGGTCGGAACCCGCGGATGGCCGACAATCATGGCCTCATGGCGCCGACGGGCGCCGGGCCGAAGACCATGACTGCAGCACGCACCCTCTACGACAAGCTCTGGGACGACCACGTCGTCCGCACCGAGGACGACGGCACCGCGATCCTCTACATCGACCGCCACCTGGTGCACGAGGTGACGAGCCCGCAGGCCTTCGAGGGGCTGCGCATCGCGGGCCGCAAGGTCTGGCGCGTCAGCTCCATCGTCGCTACCGCCGACCACAACACGCCGACCACCGGCTGGGAGCGCGGCTACGACGGCATCGCCGACCCGATCAGCAAGCTGCAGATCACGACGCTGGACGACAACATCAAGGCCTTCGGCGCGGCCGCGTACTTCCCGTTCCTCGATCACCGCCAGGGCATCGTGCACGTGATCGGCCCCGAGACCGGCGCCACGCTGCCCGGCATGACGGTCGTCTGCGGCGACAGCCACACCAGCACCCACGGCGCGTTCGGGGCGCTCGCGCACGGCATCGGCACGAGCGAGGTCGAGCACGTGATGGCGACGCAGACGCTGCTGACCAAGAAGGCGAAGAACCTGCTGGTGCAGGTCGACGGCATGCTGCCGCGCGGCTGCGGCGCGAAGGACATCGTGCTCGCGGTCATCGGTCGCATCGGCACCGCCGGCGGCAATGGCCACACGATCGAGTTCGGGGGCAGCGCGATCCGTGCGCTCAGCATGGAAGGCCGCATGACGGTGTGCAACATGGCGATCGAAGCCGGCGCACGCGCCGGGCTGGTGGCCGTCGACGACAAGACGATCGACTACGTCAAGGGGCGCCAGCTCGCGCCCGGCACCGACCCGGTGACCGGCCGCTTCGTCGGTGGTGTCGAATGGGACCAGGCGGTGGCCCACTGGCGCACGCTGCATTCGGACCCGGGTGCGCACTTCGACGCCGTGGTCAAGCTCGACGCGTCGGCCCTGCGGCCGCAGGTCACCTGGGGCACGAGCCCGGAGATGGTGCTGTCGATCGACGACCGCGTGCCCGACCCCGACCGCGAGAAGGACACCGCGCGCCGCGCGGAGATGGAACGCGCGCTGACCTACATGGGCCTGGAGCCGAACAAGCCGCTCGCGGACGTGCACGTCGACAAGGTGTTCATCGGTTCGTGCACGAACAGCCGCATCGAGGACCTGCGCGAGGCGGCTGCGGTGGTGCGCCAGTCCGGCCGGCGCGTGGCGCCGAACGTGAAGCTGGCGATGGTCGTGCCGGGCTCCGGCCGCGTGAAGGCGCAGGCCGAGCGCGAGGGGCTGCACGAGGTGTTCCGCGCCGCTGGCTTCGAATGGCGCGAGCCCGGCTGCAGCATGTGCCTGGCGATGAACGCCGACCGGCTGGAGCC
>JBDTUO010000255.1:0-5053 GCA_040007675.1 Rubrivivax sp. | reverse complement strand
GCAAACCGTGCCTGCGCGCCCAGGCGCTCCTCGATGCGCAACGCCGCGTTCCACTTGGCCATGCGTTCCCCGCGCGCGAACGAGCCCACCTTGAGCTGGCCGACCTGCCAGCCGATCGCGAGGTCGACGATGCTCGTGTCCTCGCTCTCGCCCGAACGCGCGGAGACGATGCCGGCGTAGCCGCAGGCTCGCGCGGCCTCCCAGCAGGCGCGCGTCTCGGTCAGGGTGCCGCGCTGGTTGGGCTTCAGCAGCACGGCGTTGGCGGCGCCCGCGGCGGCCGCCTGGCGCACCAGCGCGGCATCGGACACCAGGAAGTCGTCGCCCACCACCTGCAACCTCGAACCGACGGCGCGCGTGAAGCGCACGAAGGCGTCCGGATCGTCCTCGGCCAACGGGTCTTCGATGCTGACGATAGGAAATCGATCGCACCAGCGCAGCAGCAGCTCGATCAGGCCGTCGCTGTCGAGTTCGCGGCGCTCCAGCCCCAGCGTGTAGCGGCCCGCACGCCCGAAGTCGCTGGCGGCGATGTCGAGCGCGATCGCCACCTGCTCGCCGGGCACGAAGCGGGCGCGCTCGATGGCCTCGACCAGCGTGTCGAGCGCCTGTTCGTTGGTGTCGAACGCGGGCCACCAGCCGCCCTCGTCGGCCACGCCGAGGCTCGCACCGCGCGCCTGCATCAGCGTGCCCGCCGCGCGGTAGACCTCGGCGGTCCACTCGAGCGCCTGCGCAAAACTGCGCGCGCCCGGGCACACGACCATGAAGTCCTGGATGTCCACGCGCCGGCCGGCGTGGGCACCACCGCCCAGGATCTGGATCTGCGGCATCGGCAGCAGCGTGGCGTCGCCTCCCCCGAGATAGCGGTACAGCGGCAGCCCGTGCGACGCGGCCGCGGCATGCGCCGCCGCCATCGATACCGCGAGCGTCGCGTTGGCGCCGAGGCGGGCCTTGTTCGGCGTGCCGTCGAGCGCGATCAGCCGCTCATCGAGCGCTGCCTGATCGTCGGCCACCATGCCGCGCACGGCGTGCGCGATCTGGTCGTTGACGTGCCCCACCGCGCGCTGCACGTCCAGGCCGCCGAAGCGCTCGCCGCCGTCCCGCAGCTCGAGCGCCTCACGCGAGCCCTTGCTGGCACCCGAGGGCACGATCGCGCGGCCGACGGAGCCGTCGCGCAGTTCGACCTCGGCCTCGACGGTCGGGCGGCCGCGGCTGTCCCAGACGCGGCGCGCGCGCACGGTTCGAATCTCACGGGAGGGCGTCACCGGTCCAGTTCCTCCTGCCATGCCGCGCGCACGTCGGCAAGCCGTGGCACGGGCCGCAACAGCAGCGCACGGGCGCTGCGACGCACGGCGTCGCGCTGTGCCTCCGTCGTCAGGTATTCCACCGGCGACTTGCCATCGACTCGCGCGAGCAGCAAGCCTGGCAACAGCAGCGCGGCGCGCTGCTCGACGCCGGCGCGCGGCGCCCAGTCCACGCCGTCGAGATAGGCCTCGGCCAAGGCGCCGAAACTGACCAGAAGGTCGTCGCGCGCCGTCGGCGTCCACTAGCACTTCAGCAACAGGTGGTTGAGGCAGAACGCGAGGTCGAAAGCGGGGTCGCCCCACCAGGCGCACTCGGCGTCGAGCAGCACCGGCCCGGCGGGGCCGATCAGGATGTTCTTGGGGCTCACGTCCCCGTGCACGAGGGCCTGCGGGTGGGCCTGGGTCTGGGCCACGAGGGCGCGCAGCGCGGGCGCGAGGTCTGCGTGCCGCGCCGCCGCGGCGACGAGGTAGGGCTCCAGGCGGATGTCGTAGAAGATGCGGTCGGTGTCGAACTGCGCGGCCAGCTCCGGCCGTGCCGCCGAGTAGGCGTGGATGCGCGCGAGCGTGCGCCCAACGGCCCGCGCGGTGCCGGCGTCGGCGTGGCCCTGGCGCAATTGGTCCTTCCACAGTCGGTGGTCCGTCGGTGGCAGGTAGCTCATCACCAGCACGCCGAGCGCTGCATGCTGGCCCAGCACACGCGGCGCGCTGCCGGGCGCGGCCGCTTCGGCCACCTGCATCCAGCGCGCCTCGTACTGGTTGCGCTCGATCGGGGCGGACCAGTCGGCGGCGACACGCAGTTTGGCCAGCGCGCGCTTGGCGCACACCGTCCCTCGTGGCGTATCGATGCGCCAGATGTCCGACGACACCCCCCCGGTCAGTGGCACGCCACGCAAATCCTCGCGGTCCGCCAGCGCCAGCTCACGCAGCGCCTGCGCGAAGACCGGCGGCACGGCCTGCAGCGGTTCCGGCATCAGGCCGATCGGGGGCGCGTCGCTTCGACCAGCTTGACCAGCGCGTGCAGCGTCTGGTTCACCGGTGTCGCGATGCCGAGCTCGGCGCCACGCCGTGCGACGAAGCCGTTGAGGTGATCGATCTCGCTCGGCTTGCCACGCGCCATGTCCTGGGCGGTGGACGACAACTGCGCGGGCATCGCGCGCGAGATGCCCTCCATCGCATCGAGCGCGGCGTCGAGCGTCAGGTCCTGCCCGTCGGCCTGCGCCACCGCAACCACCTCGCGCACGACAGCACGTTGCAGCTCCGCGATGGCCGGCAACGCCGCCATCTGGCCATACGTCACCTGGGCCAGACCGGAGATGGCGTTGTAGGCGGAGTTGACCATCAACTTGCGCCAGAGCTCGCCCATCACGTCGGGCGACACGCGCACCGGCACCCCGGCGCTCGCGAACAACTCGACCACCGCCTGCAGCCGTTCCCGTTGCGATCCGCCAGCCGCCTCGGCAGCGGCCTTGTCGAGCGGGCCGATCACCAGATCGCCGCGGCCGTGGTGCGTCACGACACCGGGCTCGCGCATCGCGGTGGCGACGTAGACCACGGCCGGCACCACCCTCTGGCTGCCCACATGGCGCGCGATGGTGGCGGCGTTGTCGACGCCGTTCTGCAAGCTGAGCACCACCGCGTTCGCGCCGAGCAGCGGCGCGAGCTGGCGCGCCACGTCATCGGTGTCGGTCGACTTCACACAGAAGAGCACGAGGTCGGCCGACCGCACGACGGCCAGCTCGGTGGTCGCGGCCATGCGTACCGTCTCCACCTGCCCGGCCATGTGCAGCGACAAGCCGCGTGCCTGGATCGCCTGCACGTGCGGCGCGCGGCCGATCAGCGTGACGGCGTGGCCGGCGCGCGCCAGCATCGCGCCGAAGAAGCTGCCGACAGCGCCGGCGCCGACGACCACGGTCGAATCAAATTGTGGCGGCACGGTGGGTCATTGGCGATCCTGCGCGGACCTTGAAGGGTGGCAGGTAGTTTACCCAGCGGAAAGCGGGTGCCGCGCGGCCGACCGCTGGCAAAAAAAGGGCCCGGAGATCATCCGGGCCCTTGTAGATGGTGGCACACGGTCGAGTGCTGACTGGCGTCCCGAGCTGACGAGAGCAGGCGCGGGGTGCTGCGGGCCAAGCGCCCAGAAGCCGGCGCGTCAGCACGGACTGCAGGTCCCGGCGGCCATCGCCGATGAGGTAGATGACGACCTGTGTGCCCAGGACGCGATAGATCACCCGGCAGGGTTTGAACGCTGTCTGGCGATACTCCTTGATGCCCAGTATCACGAGCTCCTTGGGGGAGCTGCCACGCTCAGGGAACTGGGCCAGCCCCACCGCGACACGAACAGGACCGAATATCGTCCTTTTATCGGTCTTGTCACAGCCCGCTGTGCAGTTGCTCGCTGAACCAGCCGAAACCCACATGCTCCTGCTCCAGTCGCAGCCTGGGCTGGAGGCGTTCGAATCTGAGGTCGTCGTAGACCGCCGCCTCCTCAGTCGTGAGACGCGACAAGTCGTGACGCGCAGGCCCGGGTTCCTCACCCCAGTGCGAGCGATGCGCGAGCAGCGTCTCCTGGTCCATGAGGAACGACGCCACATGCGGAAAGTAGCCACGCAACTGGTCGAGGATGGCGAAGCCGTGGGTGTCGATGTCGCCCCAGTAGTGCAGCCTGCATCGATGCAGCCACGCAGCGCGCGCCAGCGCCTCCCACCCGTAGCCAGCGCCGAAGACGACGATGGCGCGGCGCGCCGGAGGGAAGGCGAGGAAATTGGTTTCGTTCTCGGTGATGAACACGCGCTCGACAGGCAGCGCCAGATCGGCAAAGCTGGCAGCGTCGAGCGTGATGTCAGGCAGCCCCCTGCAGCCACGCAAACTGGGTAGCGCAGGGTCGAGCAGACGAAACCGAATCCGGATGGGCTTGTCCAGGAAGCCGAACCGGCGAGCGAACTGCCCCATACCGCTCGCGGCAGGCTCGACAAGCTCGGGCGGCAGAGCCACGTCCAGCAGCTCGCTCAACACGCCCCGGTGGACCTCGATGAACTTGCTGTCCACCCCGGGCACATCAACCTGGCGCAGGTACACGCCTGGGCGAGGATGAGCCTGCAGCCACGCAACAACCGCCAAGAGACGCTCCCAGCGGTCGGCCAGGTCCAGGGCCTGCAGCGGCCGCCTGGACAGCCACGCCAGCAGCGCTGGCTGCGCGGTCGCCGTCTGCTGGCACAGGGCCTCGAATCGTTGCGCCTGACGAGCCTTGCCGATAAAGGCCAAGGCGTCTTGCAGGGCGCCGAGCCAGATGGCCGCTGGAAGACGTTGCGTACCCTGGACGCGGTGCTTCCACTCGCGCCACTCGATTCGAACGTGCGGGGTGTCGGCAATCGCGCGCACCCACACGCGCACCGCGTCAAAGCGGTCGGACAGATCACTGGCACTCGGAGCCTTCAGGGCCAGGCGCAGGGGCCAAGCGATGGCACTCGACACCGTTGCCCGCAACAGGTCGCCACGATCCCAAAGGCGCTGCACTTGGGCGCGCAGGTCTGCCGGCGTGGTCCAGCTCATGGTGCAGCGCCGCCTGCCGCTGCTTTTCCCTCGGCCATCCCTTCGATCTTCTGCGCCCGATACTCCTCGATGGACAGGCAGCGCAACCGCGAGTCCCGTCCGCCCTCGTTGTGCACGAAGCCCACGCTGGCCACGAAGGGTTCGATGATGTGGATCTTCTGCAGCGGCGTGACGATCAACAGCTGCAGGTTGAGCTGCTGGAACAG
>JBDTUO010000254.1:0-5067 GCA_040007675.1 Rubrivivax sp. | reverse complement strand
GAAGGCGCTCGGCAACATCCAGAAGATCGGCAAGAAGTGCACGGTCGACGGCGTGCTCGACAAGGCCGAGATGCCGACGCATCCCGGGCTGTGGTTCATGGATTCGTCGTCGGCCGCGGCCGAGATGGTCACGCTGTGCGCGGCCTCGGGCTACGCGGTGCACTTCTTCCCGACCGGCCAGGGCAACGTGATCGGCAACCCGATCCTGCCGGTGATCAAGCTGTGCGCCAACCCGCGCACGGTGCGCACGATGAGCGAGCACATCGACGTCGACGTCACCGGGCTGCTGCAGCGCGAGCTGACGCTGGACGACGCGGGCGACAAGCTGCTCGAGTGCATGCTGCGCACCGCCAACGGTCGCCTGACGGCCGCCGAGGCGCTCGGCCACCGCGAGTTCGTGCTGACCCGCCTGTACGAGTCGGCCTGAGCTGACCCGCCGGCGATCGTGCGGCCGGGCGGGTGAACGGGTGATCGGTCGGATCAGGGTAACTCCGGTTCGACACCCGCCCCACAGTCCCGAGACTCGGCGCTGACCTTCAATCTGAGGAGATCCACGAGATGATGCGTTCCCTGTGCGCCGCTGCCGCGGCATTGACGATGACGATCGCCGCCACCGGCTCGGCGATCGCGGCCGACTACCCCGACAAGACCGTCAACTACATCATTCCGTTTGGCCCGGGCGGCGAGTCCGACATCTCGGCGCGGCTGCAGGAGCCGGTGTTCAAGCGCCTCACCGGCCAGAGCCTGGCGATCCAGTACAAGCCCGGCGCGGGCGGCGCGGCATCCTGGTCGCAGCTCAACGGCATGACGGCCGACGGCTACACCGTGATGGGCACGAACCTGCCGCACCTCGTGCTGCAGCCACTGGAAAAGGATGTCGGCTACAAGACCGACGAGATCGACACGCTGTACTGGTTCCACTACACGCCGGATGCGCTGATGGTGCCGGCCGACAGCCCGTACAAGACGCTCAAGGACTTCATCGACGGCGCGAAGAAGGCGCCCGGCAGCATCACGCTGTCGGGTTCGGGCACCAACTCGGCGAACCACCTGGCGCAGCAGCAGTTCGACAAGATGGCCGGCATCAAGACGACCTACGTGCCGTTCGGCGGCACCGGGCCGTCGAACGCCGCGCTGCTGGGCAAGCAGGTCGCCGGCAGCTGGGGCTACACGACGGTGCAGATGCAGCTCGGCGACCAGGTGCGCTGCCTCGCGGTGGCGATGGAGCAGCGCCATCCGAAGCTGCCGTCGTGCCCGACGTTCAAGGAGCAGGGCTTCGAGCTCGTCGGCGGCGCCTACCGCGGAGTCGCGGTGCCGAAGAGCACGCCGGCCGACGTCAAGGCCAAGCTGGCCGACATCCTGGCCAAGATCAACGCCGACCCGGCCTTCATCGCCAAGATGGAGGAAGGGGGCTTCGCGATGCTGAATGTGGGCCCCGACAAGATGGCGGCGTTCAACGCCGAGATCAAGGCGCGCTATGAGGCGCTGGCCAAGACGATGGGCATCGTCAAGAAGTAAGCCGACAGCGCCCACACCGCGCGGATGGGCAGCCTCGACTATCTGCTGGCGGCGCTGACGCCGCTGAACCTGCTGCTGGCGCTGGCGGGCGTGGTGGCCGGCACCGTGATCGGGGCGCTGCCCGGGCTCACCGCGACGATGGCGGTCGCGGTGCTGGTGCCCTTCACGTTCTCGATGGCGCCGGCCGCGGCGCTGATCGCGCTCGGCGCCATCTACACCGGTGCGATCTACGGCGGGGCCTACGCCGCGATCCTGCTCAACACGCCAGGCACCCCATCGTCGATCGCGACGACCTTCGACGGCTACCCGATGGCGCGTGCCGGGCGGGGCGACCTGGCGCTCACGCTGTCCTGTCTGGCATCGGTGATCGGCGGGCTGGTCGGCGCCGGCTTCCTGCTGCTGCTGGCGCCGCCGATGGCCACGGTGGCGCTCAAGTTCGGCCCGGTGGAGTACTTCTGGCTCGCGGTGTTCGGCCTCACGCTGATCGCGTCGCTGGGCGAGGGCAGCACCGTCAAGGGTCTGCTCGGAGGCTGCCTAGGGCTGCTGCTGGCGATGGTCGGAGTGGCCGAGGTCGGCGGCGACATCCGCTACGTCGGCAGTTTCAAGGCGCTGCTCGGCGGCATCGACATCGTCTCGGCGCTGATCGGGCTCTATTGCGTGCCGGTGCTGATCGAGCTCGTCGCGACACCCGCGCGACACCTCGAGGCGGCGAACCGCGTTGCCGGTTTCCGTCTGCGCGAGGCGGGCGCCATCATGGCGCGCGGCAAGCTGAACCTCGCGCGCAGCTCCGTCATCGGCACGCTGGTCGGCATCCTGCCGGGGGCCGGCGGCTCGATCGCGTCGCTGGTGGCGTATTCGGAGGCCAAGCGCGCGTCGCCGCGGCGCGCGCACTTCGGGCGGGGCGAGCCCGACGGCGTGCTCGCCACCGAGTCGGCGAACAACGCCACCGTCGGCGGCGGCTTCATCCCGACGCTGGTGCTGGGCATCCCGGGCACGCCGCCCGACGCCATCATTTTGGGCGCGCTGCTGGTGCAGGGCATCCGCACCGGGCCGACGCTGTTCACGCAGCAGGCGCCGATCGTCTACACGTTCATCTGGGGGCTGATTCTGGCCACCGTGATCATGCTGCCGGTCGGGCTGCTGATCGGGCGCTTCGCCTTCCAGTCGATCCTCGCGATCCCGAAGGCGGTGCTGGTGCCGGCGGTGGCGCTGCTGACGGTGCTCGGCAGCTATTCGGTGCACAACAACGTGCAGGAGGTCCAGCAGATGGCGGTGCTCGGGGTGGCCGCGTGGGGCCTGTCGCGCTTCGGCTTCACCGCCTCTCCGATCGTGCTCGGGCTGATCCTGGGGTCGATCGCCGAACGCGGCTTCGTGCAGGGCAACCTGATCGGCGGCGCCCGGGGCAGCGTGCCGGCGGAGTTCTTCGGCCGCCCGATCTCGATCGCGATCATCGCCTTCATCGCGCTCGGGCTGCTGTGGCCGTGGTGGCAGCAGCGCCGCCAGCGGCGCGGCGAGCCGGCTGTGCCGCCCCCGCCTGAGTCGGCCACGCCGGTCACGACCGCGCTCGTGACGCCAAGCCCAGCGCCGGACCGCGCCGGTGCCGCCGGGGTGGTGCTGATGATGGGCATCGGCGCGGCGGCGCTCACGTTCTCGAGCGAATTTTCGGACCTGGGCTCGGTGTTCCCGCGTGCGATCGGCACGCTGCTGATCGTGCTGGGCGCGCTGTACCTGCTGCGCGTGTGGCGCGGCCTCACCGCGCGCGGTGAGGCGTTGGAGGGGTCGACCCCGCGCCGCATCGCGGTGGCCGCGGTGATGCTCGGCTGGGCCTTCGCGCTGCCATGGCTCGGATTCCTCGGCAGCGGTGCGGTCGCCTTCGCGCTGCTGCTGCTTGTCGCCCACCACGGCCGGTGGACGCCGCGCCGCGCGCTGCTCTACGCGCTGGTCGGCAGTGTGCTGCTGGGCGCGCTCTATGCGCTGTTCAAGCTCGCGCTGAAGGTGCCCCTTCCCTGATCACCGCCAACACGGTTCAAGCCGATGCATATCCTGATCTGCGAATTCATGGACGAGACCGCCGTGGCCCGCCTGGCGGCGGCGCACGACGTGCACTACGACCCCACGCTGGTCGACGACGCGCCGCGGCTTCACGCGGCCGCGGCCGCCGCGGACGCGATCGTCGTGCGCAACCGGACCCAGGTGCGCGCCGAGTTGCTGGCCGCACTCGGCCGCTGCCGTGTCGTCGGCCGGCTGGGGGTCGGGCTCGACAACATCGACGTGCCGGCCTGCGAGGCGCGCGGCATGCAGGTCATCCCGGCCACCGGCGCCAACGCGCTGAGCGTCGCCGAGTACGTGCTCACCGCGGCGCTGATGCTGCTGCGCGGCGCCTATACGCACACGCCGGCGGTGGCGGCAGGGCAGTGGCCACGCGCGGCCCTCTCGTCCGGCCGCGAGGCGGCGGGCAAGACGATCGGGCTGGTGGGCTACGGCTCTATCGGTCAGTTGACCGGGCGGCTGGCCCGGGCGCTGGGCCTGCGCGTGATCGCCTACGATGCGCAGATGCACGCCTCGCACCCGGCGTTCGCGGCGCCCGCTGGCACGCGCTTCGTCGAGCTGGACGCGCTCGTCCGCACGGCCGACGTGGTGAGCCTGCACGTGCCGCTCGTGGCGGCCACGCGCGGCCTGTTCGACGCCGCCCGCCTGGCGACGATGAAACCCGGCGCGGTGCTGATCAACACCGCGCGCGGTGGCATCGTCGACGAGCTCGCGCTGGCCGCCGCGCTGCGCAGCGGCGCGCTCGGCGGCGCCGCGATCGACGTCTTCGCCAGCGAGCCGCTGGCCGCGGCGACGCATTTCGAAGGGTGTCCGAACCTGCTGCTGACGCCCCACGTCGCCGGCGTGTCGGTGGAGTCGAACCAGCGGGTCAGCACACTGATCGCCGAACGGCTGCTGGAGGCCCTCGCATGAGGCTTACGCTGCAGGCGCTGACCACGCGGGTCGAGCAGGTGCTGGTCGCCGCCGGCGCTACACCGGCCATGGCCGCCAGCACCGCGCGGGCGCTGGTGCTGGCCGAGGCGCAGGGGCAGGGCGGGCACGGGCTGGCGCGCGTGGCGCAGTACGCGACCCACCTGCGCAACGGGCGTGTCAACCCGCGCGCGGTGCCGACGGTGGTGCGCCGCACCGGCGGCGCGCTGCTGGTCGACGCCGATGAGGGATTGGCGTTCCCGGCCTGCGAGCTCGCGCTGGCAGAGGCGGTGGCGGCCGCGCGCGTGCAGGGGGTGGTGTTCGCCGGCGTCACCAACAGCCACCATTGCGGTGTGCTGGTCGACCACCTGCGCGCCGCTGCCGCGGCCGGCATGGTAGGGCTCGGGTTCACGAACTCGCCGGCGGCGATGCCGGCGGCGGGCGGTCGCCACCCGATCTTCGGCACCAACCCGGTGGCGGCGGTGTTCCCGCGCCGCGCCGCCGACCCGCTGCTGATCGACCTCAGCCTGTCGGAGGTGGCACGCGGCAAGGTGATGCTGGCCGCCAAGCAAGGCAAGCCGATCCCCGAGG
>JBDTUO010000253.1:0-5070 GCA_040007675.1 Rubrivivax sp. | reverse complement strand
GGCGGCGTCCTCGTCGATGCCGCAGGCCGCCGCGTCGGGGGTATCCGCCTGCTCCGCGCCGCCGCGCGGCGCCTGCACCGGCTCGCGCGAGAACACGCAGCGCACGCCGATCCGGCCGCGCCGCGGCGCGCCGTATTGCTGGCGCAGCCGCTGGCGCAGCCGCGCCAACAGCGGGTCGTGCGTGACGTGCGCCAGGTCGTCGAGCTCGACGCGGTGTGGCGCATGTTTGCCGCCCGCCGCGCCGACGCACACCAGCGGGGTGCCGGTCTGCAGCGCCCACGCGGCCAGCGTCAGCTTCGCACTCGCCTGGTCGCAGGCGTCGATCAGCGCGTGCACCGGCTGCGTCAGCAGCGGTGCGGGCCAGTTGTCCGGCTCGACGAAGGCCTCGACCGCCAGCACCTCGCAGCCGGGGTGAATCTGCGCGATGCGCTGCTGCAGCGCCGTCACCTTGGCCTGGCCGAGGGTGTCGCTCAGCGCCTGCACCTGGCGGTTGACGTTCGACTCGCTGACGTGGTCGAGGTCGATCAGCACCAGCGTCGCGACGCCGCTGCGCGCCAGCGCCTCGGCGGCCCACGAGCCGACGCCGCCGACGCCGACCACCGCGATGCAGGCCCGCCGCAAGCGGGCGTACGCGGCGGCGCCGTGCAGCCGCCGCAGGCCGCCGAAGCGGCGCTCGAGGTCGGGCGCGTCGATGTCGTCGTCAGCGGTCGTCATGCGCCCTCCTGGGACGCGCCGCGCATCAGCCGCCATTGTTGCCAGTGCAGCGCGGCGAGCGCGCCGCCGATGATGCCGGCAACCGCGATCACGCTGCCGATCGACAGCGTCGACAGCCCCGACAGCCCCTGCCCCACCGTGCAGCCGAGCGCGGTGACGCCGCCGACGCCCATCAGCGCGGCACCGACCAGGTGCAGTGCGGTGTCCTCGACGCCGGCAAACCCTTCCCAGCGAAACCGCCCGCCGGCCAGCGCCACCGCCCACGATCCGACGATGACGCCGACCACCGCGACGATACCGATCGTCAGGCGCTGGCTGGCGTCGCTGTACAGGATCAGCCAGTCCAGCGTGTAGGCGATCGGGGCGACGAAGTTGAGCGACTCCAGGCCGCGCGAGTTGGTCGCGAGGAACCCTTCTTCCAGCGTCGCCGGGTGTTCGGCCAGGTGCCCCAGGCGGCCCGAGATCCACCACACCGCGACCACGCAGGCGCCGATGCCGACACCACCGAGCCAGGTCTCGCGGGCGCGCCCCTCGGGCCGCGCGAGCACCCAGGCCAGCAACGCCAGGCCGACGCCACCGCCGAGCAGCACGATCGTGTGCCGCCGCGCCAGCCCGGTGGCATGCGCCAGCAGCGACGGCAGGTCCTGCGAGGTCGGCAGCGTCGTGCGCACGGTGTCGACGCTCGCCACCCGCGCCACCGCGATCACGCCGCGCAGCGTCGCGTAGGCGCTGAGTCCGAGCACGCAGAACACGACGACCGCCTTCAGGCTGCCGCCGCCGATGCGCACCAGGTTCTTGCTGCTGCAGCCCGACGCCAGCACCATGCCGACGCCGAACAGCGCGCCGCCGAGCGCGTTCGACAGCCACTGCAGCTGCGGGCGGCCGTAGAGGGTGTCGTCGGCGTCGATCCAGCCGACGGCGGCCATCGCGTTGAACCCGAGCACCGCGACGGCCACCGCCAACGCCCACATGCGCAGCCGCGTCCAGTCGCCCATCGCGACGATGTCGGCCAGTGCGCCCATGGTGCAGAACTGCGTGCGCTGGGAGACGGCCCCGAACACGATGCCGACCACGAACGCGGCACCGAGCACCAGCTGCGTCAGGGTGGACAGGTCGGGCTCGGCCATGGCGGGGCGATTCCAGGAAGGCACCGCGGCGGCGCGCGCCGGTGCGAGCGCAAGCACCGCGACAGCACTCCGCCGGGGCGGAGCTGCCGCGCGGTTACTTCAGCGCCGCCAGCCGGTCCTTGCCGGCGGACGCGGCCTCGGACTGCGGATAGTTCTTGAGCAGTTCCTCGAGCGTCTTGCGCGCGGCCTTGGCGTCCTTCATCTCGGCCTGGCTGTTGGCCAGCGCCAGCAGGGCCTCGGGCGCCTTGGGGTCGTTCGGCGACTCCGTCACGAGGCTGCGGAAGGTCACGATCGCCGACTTGTAATCGCGCTTGCCGTACTGCGCGTTGCCGAGCCAGAAACGCGTCGCGGGTGCGAAACCGCTGTTCGGATAGCGCGTCAGGAAGGTCTGCATCTGCGCCGAGGCGCCGTCGAAGTCGCCGCGCCGCAGCGTCGCGAGCGCCTCGTCGTAGGCCAGCTTCTCCTGCGGCACCGCGGCGAACTCGCGCCCGTCCAGCGCCACCTTCTGCGGCTCGAGCCGGCGCAGCCGGTCTTCCACCGCAACGGCCATGTCCTTCTGCAGCCGCTGCAGCTCGGACACGTCCTTCAAGGACTGCTCGTGCTGGCCGCGCAGCGTCGCCATCTCGGCGCGCATCTGCTCGATCGAGGCGTTCAGGTCGAGCAGGCTGCGCCGCAGCGTCGTGATCTGCTCGGTGAGCTGGGTGTTCTGCTCGCGCAGCCGCTGCTGCTGGCCCTGGTCGCTCTGGGAGATGCGCTCGCGCAGGTCGAGGATCGCCTTGCGCGCCTCCTCGTCGTCGAACAGGCCCGCCCGCGCCCCGCCCCACGGCCCCGCGAGCGCGGCGCCGAGCAGCAGCAGCACCGGCCAGCGAGCCAGGGCCTGCCGTGCGGCCCGGGGCGGCGTCAGGCGGTGCATGTTCAACGCCCCCGGATCTCGACGCGGCGGTTCTTCGCGTAGGCTGATTCGTCGTGGCCGTCGACGGCCGGCCGCTCCTCGCCGAAACTGACGGCTTCGACCTGGGCCGCATTGACGCCCAGCAGCTCGAGCGTGCGCACGACGGCCTCGGCGCGCTTCTGGCCGAGCGCCAGGTTGTATTCGCGGCCGCCACGTTCGTCGGCATGGCCCTCGAGCGCCAGCTTGCGCTCGCCCGCCGAGCGCAGCAGCTTGGCGTAGCCCTCGGCCGCCGGCCGGTACTCGTCCCTGACGACGAAGCTGTCGTAGTCGAAGTAGAAGGTGCGCGGCAGCGACGACAGCAGTGCGGCGGCCTCTTCCTCGGCGCGCTTGCGCGCGAGGTCGACCGTCGCGACCTGCGACTGCGGCGTGCCACCGGCGCTGGCGCCGCCGGTGCCCGTGCCGCCGGCGCCAGGCACCGTGCTGCGCGTTTCGACTTTCACCGGCTCGTCGAGCTTGACCGGCGACGAGCAGGCGGCGAGCGCCGCGGCGACGACGGCCAGGCCGGTCCAGCGGACGGTGGAGCGAAGTTTCATCATCATGCAATTCTCCTGTGGGGTGATCGGGGGTGGCGGCACGCCTCAGCGGCCGAAGGGTCCCCAGGCCGGTTCGCGCACGTCGGCGCCGCTGGTCAACAATCGGGTCTTGATGCGGCCGTCGAGCGTGGACGTCATCAGCACGTCGCGGCCGTCCACGCGCGTTGCGAAGACGATCAGGCGGCCGTTCGGCGCAAAGCTCGGGCTCTCGTCGTCGCGCGTCGTCGTCAGCGTGCGGACGGCGCCGCCGCCGAGTTCGAGCGTCATCAGCTTGAACGCACCGGACACGCGCGAGATGTACGCGAGCATGCGGCCGTCGGGGCTGACCGTGGGGCTGATGTTGTAGTCGCCGTCGAAGGTGATGCGCTCGGTCCCGCCGCCGCCGGCAGCCATGCGGTAGATCTGCGGGCCGCCGCCACGGTCGCTGACGAAGTAGATCGTGCGGCCGTCGGCGGAGTACACCGGCTCGGTGTCGATCGAGCGGCTGTTCGTCAGGCGTTTCGGCGTGCCGCCGGTGGCCGGCATGGTGTAGAGCTGGGTCAGGCCGTCCTGCGACAACGCGAGCGCGAGCGTGCGGCCGTCGGGCGACCAGGCCGGCGCACTGTTCGAGCCGCGAAAATTCGCCACCATGCGGCGGCTGCCGGTTCCGGTGTCCTGCACCCACACGACGGCCTTCTGCGACTCGAACGACACGTAGGCGAGCGACTTGCCGTCCGGCGACCAGGCCGGCGAGATGATCGGGTCCGGGCTGTTGACCGCCACCTGCGCGCTCTCGCCGTCGGCGTCGGTGACGACCAGCGAATACTGGCGACCCTGCTGCACGACGTAGGTGATGCGGGTGGAGAACACGCCGCGTTCGCCGGTCAGGTTCTCGTGGATGCCATCGGCGATGCGGTGCGCCGCCAGCCGCAGGTCGGCCGTCAGCACGGTCTGGCTGCGGCCGAGCAGTTCCTCGCCGCGCACGGCGTCCCACAGCTTGTAGCGCACGTCGAACCGGCCGTCGGGCAGGCGCGACACCGAGCCGGCGATCAGCGCGTCGGCACCGCGTGCGCGCCAGTCGGCCAGGTTGGGCGTGCTGCGCTCGTCCATCGAGGTCTCGACGACGTCGATCAGTCGAAACAGGCCGCTGCGCGCGAGGTCGGCCCGCACCACTTCGGCGATCCGGACGCCGGAGGTCGACTCGTCGCGCAGGGGCAGCACCACGACCGGGATCTGGGTCGCGCCGACGCCGCTGATCTCGACCCGGAACTGGCCCCAGACGGGGGCGCAGGCGGCGATGGCGGCACCGGCGACGGCGCGGGTGAGGAAACGCCTGCGGGGCGCGTACGCGGACGACATCGCAGGAGTGGATCGGAAGCCGGGGATTTGGTTCACTGCAGGGCGGGGTCTCGGACGCGGGAACGTGCGGCGCATTGTAGGCAAGGGGCCCGCGTGGTCGAGCCGCCGATAATGCCGCGGCCCATGCCCGTCCCGCCGACCCTGTTGCAGCGCCTCGAGCGCTTGACGCCGTATCTGCGCCACGGGCGAATCGGCCTCGTCGCCGCGGTCGCCGGTGCCGTCGTCGGCGCCGCCACCGAGCCCGCGGTGCCCGCGCTGATGAAGCCGCTGCTGGACCAGGGCTTCGGCGGCAGCGGGCTGCCGCTGTGGCTGGTGCCGGTGGCCATCATCGGCCTGTTCACGCTGCGCGGGGTGGCCGGGTTCGTCTCGCAGTTCGGCCTGTCGTGGGCCGCCCAGCGCGCCGTCC
>JBDTUO010000252.1:0-5075 GCA_040007675.1 Rubrivivax sp. | reverse complement strand
CGCCCGCGCACCCGCAGCGCATCGCCGAGGTCGACCTGCACCGCGACGTCGACGGCGCGCTCCGGCGGCCGCAGCGCGCGCCGCGCCGTGACGTCGAACTCGGCCGCCCGCTCTCCGCGCCGCACGACGACGACGTCGGCGTCGAGCGTCGGCGCGCCGGAATGGGTAAGGTCGAAGAGGCCCTCGTCGACCTGGAAGCGGCCGTCCAGCCCGATCTTGCTGCGGCTCAGCGTCAGGTCGGCGTTGCCGCTGGCGATCACGCGCCGGTCGATGCGGCCCAGCACCTGGAAGCGTTCCGCCTTCAGCGTCAGACGCGCCTGCGGGTCGGCTCCCAGCGTGGCGCCGCCGCTGACCGTCAGCTGCCCCTCGCCCGCGTGCGCGACGAAGCGCTCGATCCGGGCCGTCTCGCCCGCCAGGCGCACGCGCACCTCGCCGTCGCGCACCGCGACGCCCTCGAGCAGGTTGCGCACTCCAATCCCACGGCCTTCCAGCACGCCGGTCACCTCGGGCGCGCCGAAGCGGCCGCCGAAGCTCGCGGTCGTGGTCAGCTCACCCTGCAGGCGCCAGCCGGCCGGAATCCATGCGCCCCAGACGTCGAGGTTGGCGACGCGCGCCTGCAGCGTGCCGTCGAGCGGATCGTCCGGCGCTGGCCAGCGACGTGTCGCGGCGGTGCGCACGCGCAGCGCGCCACCCGCCTCGCCGAGCGCGCGACCTGCCAGCGCCTGCGTGAAATACCAGGTGCCGTCGTGCGCCGACAGCGCGAGCCGCAGGTCGGTCAGGCCGAGGGCCAACGGCTCGCTGCCGGGCACCAGCACGCGCAGGTCGCCGCGTTCGCGCTCGATCACGAGTTCGGCATCGAAGCGCTCGGCGGCGTTCAGCTCGAGCCGCGCGCCGACCTCGAGGTCGCCGTCCCAGCCGAGGTCGGGCTGCCAGCGCGCCAGCAGCGGCGCGGCGCGGAAGCTGTCCACCGTGGCGCGCAGCTGCAGCGCGCCGCCCGGGCCGCCGTAGACGATCTCGTCCCAGCGCACGCCGAGCCCGCCGGCGAGCTGCAGCCGGCCCGCGTCGGCGCGCAACTGGCGCAGGCGCCCATCGGCGCCGAGCGTGAACTCGACCCGCAGGTCGCGACCCTGAAGCCACGGCGCGCCGCGCGCGTCGGCCCCCGCCGACGCGGCGGCAACCGGCGAGGACGCGCTGGCGGCGGGCGTGGCGCTGGCGGCGCTGGCAGCGCTGAAGGCGGGTGCGCCGGTTGCGGCGGTCGCGGTGCCGAGGGCGACCTGCGTCGACGCTCCGATCCCCCCCGGCGGCCAGCGGCCGTCCCAGGGGCTGGCGCCGATCTCCTGCACCACCCCGGCCCAGCGTTGTCCGTCGCCTGCCGCGGTCAGACCCCCCTCGGCGCGCAGCACGATCCGCGTGCCGCTGGCAGGCGCAAGGGCCAGGCTGCGCGTCAGCGCCGACGGCGGTTGCAACGGCAGTGCGGCGTCGAGCTCCAAACGGTGCGCGGCCCGCGTGCCGTCCAGCCGCAGGCGCGCCGCCTGCAGCTTCTCGCCGTTCCACGCCGACGGACCGAGATCGAGGTGGGCTTTCAGCGGCGCCGCCGCGTCGAGTCCGAACGCCCAATCACCCTGCGCCTGCGCGAGGTCGAGCGCGCCGGCGCGCAGCCCGCGCAGTTGCGCGCGGCCGGTGGTCGACAGCGACGACCACGTCCGCCCGCGCAGCTCGATGGTCGCATCGACGGCACCCGCTGCGGGAGCCCACGGTGCGAGCGTCGGATGCAGCCGGAACAAGGGCGCCAGGCGGGCCAGCGCGGGGGCCTTCAACGCCAGCTGCCAGCGGTCGTCGGCGCCGCGCCCTGCGAGGTCCACGCGGGCATCGACCTCCATCCGGTTGCCGGCGACGTCGAACGAACCGAGCCAGTGCGAGGCCGGCGCCTCGTCGACCACCAACTGGCCCTGCAACGGCACGCCGGCGAGCTGCGACGGCGATTTCAGTTCCAGTGCGGCGCGGCCGCGCAATCCACCGATGGCGGCCTCGACCCCGGCGGCGTCGGCCGGCAACGAGAGGTCGGCGTCGAGCGTGCCGTTCAGGCGGTGCGGGCCCCGGCGCCAGGCGCTCCCCTCCGGCCCCGGCCACCACAGCGACGGGTCGAAATCGGCCAGCGTGGCCTGCGGCCGCACGGTCCAGCGCGCGCCCTCCCGTTGTGCGACCGCCCGCAACTCGAGCCGTGCATCGCCCGCGCGTGCGAGCAGCGGATCGAGCCGCAACTCGTCGGCGCCGACGCTCGCCTGCAGCGTCAGCGTCACCGGCTTCGGTGCGGCGTCGAGCCGGCCGTCGAGCCGGGCGTCGATGCGCGCCCGCAGCGGGCCACCGGCTGCCGCGGACGCGGCCGGGTCGGGCGACGGCAGACCTTCGACGTCCAGCTTCAACGGCCCCGACAGCGTCATCGCCGGGGCGCGGCCGTCGAGCCGGCGCGGGCGCAGTCCGCTCGTGCGCAGTTGCAGCGCCAGCGTGTGGCCCTGCCAGGCGCCGTCGGCCTCGATTCGCCCGGCGGGGCCGCTGCCGTCCGCGGCCATCACGACGAGGCGCCGGATCTCGATCCGGTCCGGCGCGTCGAGCCGGCCGCCGATCTCCGCGTCGGCACGTTCGATCGGTAGCCGACCTTCGTCGAGGCGACCGGGCTGGCGGTTGTGCAGCGTGAGTTCGGCGCGGATCGGCTGGTCGCGTCCGCTGCTGTCGACGTCGACGCGGGCGTCGATCCGGGTCTGCGGCCACGTGGTCGACAGCGTCGACAGGTCGAGCGCCTGGGTGCGACCGCTGAGGGCCTCGAGCGGCCAGGCCTCGAAGGGGCGGACCGTCGCCTTCAGGTCGGCCGCGGCGCCGCCGTCGCCGGCCAGCCGAGCGCCGCCGCCGCGCCGCGGCAGCGTGCCGTCGACCGCCACCGTCGCCTGCCAGGGCGGCCCTTCGCCGGGCGCGCCAGCGGCATGACCGCTGGCCTCGATCGCGAGCGGCGCGTCGGTCCCGAGCCGCAGTCGCACGTCGCGCAGCGTGCCGCCGGGCCAGCGCAGGCCCAGCCGCTCGACCCGGTGCGTCGCACCGCTGTCGGCGCCGATCGCCAACTGCGCGTAGACGTCGGTCATCGGCGGCAGCGCGTCGACCTGAAGGGCGGCAACGCTCACCGGCGCGACGAGCGCGAACGGCAGCCGCAGGCTCGTCGGCGGGCCGGCCGCGGCGCGCGCGCGGGCCGGCGCGCTGGTCCACTGGCTGCGCGCCGCCGACAGCGCGGCCAGTTCGAGCCGCAACCACTGCGCCGGACCGGGCCGAAGTGTCCACGCCGGTCGCTCCAGCGCCAGGTCGTCGATCTGCAAGCGCCCCGAGTCGCCCTCCCAGACCAGCCGTTGCAGTTTCAGGCCGTCGCCGAGCAGCGCGCCGCGGGCGCCTTCGAACGTGACCCCCGGCACGCGTGACAGCCACCAGCGGGTGCCGTCCGGGTCGCGCAGCAGCCACAGCGTGCCGGCGCCGGTGGCCAGCAGCGCCAGCAGCACCAGCGCGACCATGCCCAGCAGCACGCGCCACACGAGGCGGCGCCGGCGCGTGGCGCTCGTCGGCTCGGCGGGCGGGGGCGGGATCGGCTCGGCCATGCGGTATGCGCGCCTCAGAACGCGACCCCGACGCTGAAGTGCAGCCGCAGCTTGTGCGTCTGTTCACCCCAGGCCAGGTCGACCTTGAGCGGCCCGATCGGACTGCGCCAACGCACGCCGGCACCGATGCCGACCGCCGGCACGAGGTCGCTGAAGCGCTCGGCGGCGTTGCCGGCGTCGATGAACACGGCGCCCCAGAGACTGGGAAATCGGGCCAGGATCGGGCGCGCGAGTTCGACGCTGCTGGTGAACAGCACGTCGCCGCTGTCGAGCACGCCGTCGATGGTCGGCCCCAGGCTGCGATAGGCGTAGCCGCGCACCGATTCGTCGCCGCCGGCACGGAACTGCTGCGAGTCGGGCACGCCGACGTTCGAGCGTCGGAACACCTGGCCGAGCTCGATCCGGGCCTGCCCGAACCACTGCCCGCCGATCGGCCAGTAACCCGTGAACCGCCCGTACAGGCGCCCGAACGGGCCGCTGCCGCCGGGCTGGCTGCGCGCCTGACCGATGCCGGTCTGCAGCGACAGCGTGACGCCGCGCGTCGGCAGCAGCAGGTCGTCGAGACGACGCCAGCTGCCGTGGTGGTTCAGCGTCAGCGCAACCTCTTCGCTGTCGACCGCATCGCCGGCGGTGTCGAAGAGGCGCCGCCACGAGCGTTCCCCCTCGACAAACAGGATGCGGTCCATGCGGGACGTGTTCTGTGCGTGGCCGATGCGGACGCGCTCCGAACGCACGACGTCGACGTCGCTCTCGAGTTGTTCGTAGGTGCCGCCGATCAACCAGCGGTACTGGCGTGGCAGCGGGTGGGTCGACAGTTCGCCGTCCCAGGCGCGGCGCAGCCGGCCCCATTCGACCTTGTTCTTCGCGATCGCGGCCCACCCGAACGGCCGCCGGTGCAGGTGTTCGACCGATACCCGCGGACCGCCGTCCGCACTGATGCCGACGCCGAAGGTCCAGACCTGGCGCGGCGCTTCGCCCAGCCGCACCTGCAGCGGCGCCGCGTCGGCGTGGTCTGGGTCCGGCGCGAAGGTGACCGAGGCGTTGTCGAACAGGCCCGAGCGGCGCAGCCGGTCCTGGAAGTCGAGCAGCCGGGTCTCGGTCAGGGGCGTGCCGGGCCCGAAGCCGGCCAGGTTCTGCACCGTCTCGGTGTCGTGGTACTTCAAGCCCTGGATGTCGAGCGGCCCGGAGCGGAACAGCGGGCCGCTGTCGGCGACGACGAAGATGCGCACGTGGCGCGTGTCGGTGTCGACCTCGGCCGCAGTGCCGCTCCACGTCGCGGCGGCGTAGCCCGCGGCGCGCAACTGGTTCAGCGATTGCGCCTTCGCGTCGCCCCAGGCCGGGTTGCGGAACGGCGCACCTGGCGGCAGCGACCAGTCGACCTGCAGCTGCTCTACGAGCGCGCGCGCCGTGGCGTCGCCGTCGTCGGCCGCCTGCTGGAGC
>JBDTUO010000251.1:0-5086 GCA_040007675.1 Rubrivivax sp. | reverse complement strand
CAGCATGTCGGCGCCGGTCTGCTCCTGGATGTAGCGGCCGAGGTGGCGGTCGGGCGCCCACAGGATCTTCTGCCCCTGCGCGTGCAGCTGGCCGACGATCGCGAGCGCGCACGAGCTCGTGACCATCCAGTCGGCACGCGCCTTCACCGCCGCGCTGGTGTTCGCGTAGACCACCACCTGGCGATCGGGATGGGCGTCGCAGAAGGCGGCGAACGCGTCCGGCGGGCAGCCGAGGTCGAGCGAGCAAGTGGCGTCGAGGTCGGGCATCAGCACGCGCTTGTGCGGCGAGACGATCTTCGCCGTCTCGCCCATGAAGCGCACACCGGCGACGACGAGCGTGGTCGCGGCATGGTCGCGCCCGAAGCGCGCCATCTCCAGCGAATCGGCCACGCAGCCGCCGGTCTCGAGCGCGAGGTCCTGCAGGTCGCCGTCGACGTAGTAGTGCGCGACCATCACTGCGTCCTGCGCCTTCAGCAGCGCCTTGATGCGCTTGCGCGCTTCCGCCTTCTCGGCCGGCGGCAGGCCCGTCGGCACCCGGGCCCAGGCCTGCGCGGTGGTGCTTGCGCCCTGGGCATCCTGGCGGGTGAAGTCGTAGAGGCGGACGTCCGTGTTCATAGCGCAATGGTAGTGCGGGCGGTGGAGACCGTACGGCCGAAGAACCGGGCCGGCGGCAGGCCGACCGACCGGCGCACCATCGCGGTGAACGCACTGGCGCTGGCGTAGCCGAGTTCGGCGGCGATCAAGCCCATCGGCCAGCCGCGGGCCGCCAGCGTCAGCGCCCGCCCGAGCAGCACCTGCTGGCGCCAGGGGCCGAAGCTGGTGCCGAGCTCGTCGCGAAAACGTCGTGCGACCGTGCGCGGGCTGGCGCCGGCCTCGGCCGCCCAGTCTTCCAGCCGCGCGTGGCGCGTGGGATCGGCGATCACGGCCTGGCACAGCGCGCGCAGCCGCTTGTCGCGCGGCAGCGCGATGCCGAGCGGCACCGGCGCGGCGCGCTGCAGCTCGTCCAGCGCCAGTTCGCCGAGGCGGCGCTCGCGGGCCAGCGCAGTGGGGTCGGGTGCACCGGCCGCTGCCCCGTCGGGCTCGTGGCCCATCTGCAGCACGAGTTCACGCAGCAGCGGTGAGACCTCGAGCACGCGGCAGTGGCGCCACGGGCCCGCTGCGGCCGACGGCCCGCCCGGTCCGGCGCTGTCGGTGGCTTGATGGATGTACAGCGTGCGCAGCTCGGCCGCCTCGACGACCGTCACCAGGTGCTCGACGCCGGGTGGGATCCACACCGCGCGCCAGGCCGGCACTAGGAAGGTGGAGGCTTCGGCCGTGATGTGGGCCACGCCCTCGACCGCCACCGCCACCTGTGCCCACGCGTGGCGGTGCGGCTGAATCTCGCTGTCGGGCTGCAGCACGCGTGCCTTTGCGCGCACCGGGCGCTCGGCGCTCGGCGCGTAGCGCAGCGGGTCGAGCGGCGCCAGCGTGGTGCGGGCACCCGGCGGGCGCCGGGGCGGCCGGGTCGGCGCCCGCGGCGCCGGGGCCGCGGCAGGAGCGGGGAGAGCGGACACTGGCAGGATCTCGACAGAAGATGGCTGCCTATCGTAACCCTGCCGGTCTCACCCCCACTACAGTCGCGGCCATGGACGCTGCCGCCGCCTCTTTGCCTGTCGATCCACCGCCCCGCGGACCGTGGAAGCGGGATGCCACGCTGATCGGCCTGGTCGGGGTCGCCCACAGCATCAGCCACTTCAGCCAGTTGCTGCTGGCGCCGCTGTTCCCGTGGCTGAAGGACGCCTTCGGTGTCGGCTACGCCGAGCTCGGTTTCCTGTTGACGATCTTCTTCGTCGTCTCGTGCGTCACGCAGGCGGCGGCCGGCTTCTGGGTCGACCGCTACGGGCCGCGCCCGGTGCTGCTCGCCGGCCTGACGCTGATCGGGCTGTCGGCGCTCGGTTACGCGGCGGCCACCAGCTACACGATGCTGGCGCTGCTGTCGGTCAGCGCCGGCATCGGCAACGGCGTGTTCCACCCGGTCGACTACACGCTGCTGAACCGGCGCATCGGCAAGGCGCGCCTGGGCCACGCGTACAGCGCGCACGGCATCAGCGGCAGCCTGGGCTGGGCGCTCGCGCCGGCGCTGCTGGTACCGCTGACGCTGGCGACGTCGTGGCGGGTCGCGCTGCTGGTGGCCGCGGGGCTGGTGTTCGCGGTGCTGGCGCTGCTGTGGTTCCGGCGCGGCGAGCTGGTGGTCGACCCGCTGCCGCCGGTGGCCGCTGGCGCCGGAGCGCCGGAGGGCGCGCTCGACTTCCTGCGCATCCCGGCGGTATGGATGTGTTTCGGCTTCTTCTTCTTCTATGCCGGCGCGCTGTCGGTCGTGCAGGCCTTCGCGACCGAGTCGGCGCGCCAGTTGCACGCGGTGCCGGCGGCCTGGGCCGCGATGTGCCTGTCGCTGTACATGGTGTCCGCTGCCGGCGGCATGCTGGCGGGCGGTTTCCTCGCCAGCGACCCGGTGCGCTCCGAGCGCGTGGTCGGCGCCGGCTTTGGCGTCGCGGCGCTGATCGCACTCGCGGTGGCTTACCTGCCGCTGCCGGCCTGGGCGGTGCCGGTGCTGTTCGCCGCGATGGGGCTGGCGGCCGGCGTCGCCGGGCCGTCGCGCGACCTGATCGTCAAGCGCGCCGCGCCCGACAACGCCAGCGGCCGCGTCTACGGCGTCGTCTACGGCGGGCTCGACATCGGGCAGGCGGTGATCCCGCTGCTGATCGGCGGCCTGATGGACCTGCACCGCTACCAGAGCGTCTGGCTCGCGCTGGCGCTGCTGCAGGCGGTGCTGATCGCGAGCGCGTTCAGCGTGCGGCGGGTGCGGCGCACGGCCGTCGCAACGGTGCTGGCGACCTGAGTGACACTGTTCGAGCCCGACCGCCACGCGCCGCTGGCCTCGACCACCGCGGCGTGGGATGCCGGCGCCGCGCGTGCGGCGATCGGCCGCCTCGTCGACGACATCGTGCGCGCTCGCCTGCCCGCGGGCCACTGGCCGGTGCACCCGCTGGACGACGACGACGGCTCCGCTGCGCCGGCGACCGGCTACCAGAGCCTGTACCTCGGCAGCGCCGGCGTGGTCTGGGCGCTGTGGTGGCTGAAGCGCGTCGCTGCGGCCGACCCGCAGATCGACTTCAGCGCGGCGATCCGGGCCGCGGACGACACCTACCGGCAGGCGCCGGACACCGGCGAGGTGGTGCCGTCGTACTACCTCGGCGAGGTCGGCATCGGGCTGCTGCGCTGGCGCATCACCGGCGAGACCGACGCCGCCGACCGGGTCTTCGACGCCGTCCAGGCCAACATCCCGAACCCGACCAACGAGGCGCTGTGGGCCGCGCCGGGCACGATGATCGCCGCCTGGCATCTGTGGCAGGCGACTGGCGAGGCGCGCTGGCGCACGCTGTTCGGCGCCAACGTCGACCAGCTCTGGCGCACCTGGCACGAGGCGCCGCCGGTCGGCGGGTGGTTGTGGACGCAGGACCTGTACGGTCGCATCACGCAGTACCTCGGCGCCGGCCATGGCTTCGTCGGCAACCTGCTGCCGCTGCTGAAAGGCGCCGCGCTGCTCGACGATGCGCGGCGCGAGACACTGGTGAGGCGCGCGCAGCAGACACTCCAGGCGACCGCCGCTCACGATGGCGAGGCTGCGAACTGGCCGGTTGCCATCGACACGCCGCGGCCCGGACGGCCGCCGTTCCTGATGCAGTGGTGCCACGGCGCGCCGGGTGTTATCACCGCGCTGGCGGACCTGCCGATGGGCGCCGCGCCTGCGCTCGACGCGCTGCTCGTCGCCGCCGGTGAAGCGGTCTGGTGTGCGGGCCCGCTGGCCAAGGGGGTGGGCCTGTGCCACGGCACGGCCGGCAACGCGCTGGCACTGCTGACCTTGCATCGACGCACCGGCGACGCGGTGTGGCTGACGCGCGCGCGCGCCTTCGTGATGCACGCAGTGGCGCAGAGCGACGCCACGCGCGAGCAGCACGGCCGCGGCCGCTACACGCTCTGGACCGGCGACCCCGGGCTCGCGGTGGCGCTGTGGCAGTGCCTGGACGAATCCGCGCCAGCGGGCATGCCGGCGCTGGACTTCATCGACTGAGGCGGGCCCTGACCGCGGGCTGTCGACAGCGTTCTGCGACTTCGCGTTTCACCTGCACCTATGGACGAACCTGGCGCCTGACTCAGACGCCGAAGCGGGTAGCCGAGCGTGCGCGGGCGCGCGCGGCGTCGACCTCACGGTCACGCGGCGGCGCCGTCGTCACGAGCGCCGCGATCAGCGTGCGCGCTTCGGCCGCGATCGCCTCGACCGCGTGGTCGAAGGCCTCGGCGTTGGCCTTCGACGGCACGTTGAAGCCGCTCAGCTTGCGCACGAACTGCAGCGAGGCGTCGCGGATCTCGAGTTCGGTGGCGGGGGGCTCGAAGTTGAACAGGGTTCGGATGTTGCGGCACATGGCGGCGCGCCTCGGGCTCGGACACGGAACGGCGATGGTAGAACCGTGCGCGTGCCGCAGTGGGAACCGGTCGTTTCGCCCGCGGCTCAGACGCAGCGCCGGTGCCGCTCGATGCAGGTGTCGAGCACCTCGCCGCCGTCGCGCTGCCACCAGTTCGCGGCCGAGAAGATCTCGACCTCGCTGTAGCCGGCGAAGCCCTGCGCCTCGACCCAGCCACGAATGCGCGGGATGTCGATCACGCCGTCGCCCATCATGCCGCGGTCGTTCAGCAGGTCGGTCGTCGGCACCAGCCAGTCGCAGGCATGGAAGGCGAGCAGGCGGGCGGCCCCGGCACGCTGGATCTGCGTCTCGAGTTGCGGGTCCCACCAGACGTGGTACAGGTCGACCGCGACGCCGAGCGCGCCGCCGCGCTCGGGGTCCAGCGCGTCGCAGACGTCGAGCGCCTGCGCCAGCGTGTTGATGCAGGCGCGGTCGGCGGCGTACATCGGGTGCAGCGGCTCGATCGCGAGCGGCATGCCGCGGGCGCGCGCCTCCACCAGCAACTCGCCGATGCCGTCACTGACCTGGGCGCGCGCGCCGGCCAGGTCCTTGTGCGCCGGCCGGCCGTCGAGCGCGCCGGGCAG
>JBDTUO010000250.1:0-5103 GCA_040007675.1 Rubrivivax sp. | reverse complement strand
AAACCGATGCCACAGCGCTCGAGCCGCACGGGTCCGCCGACTCGACCGTCGCCACCGACGCGTCGCAGCACGCAATCACCCCGGGCGACAGGAAGCGGCTGGGAATCGCGTACACGTGGCGGTCGCCGAAACGCGCCTGCTGCGTGACGTGAAAGCGCTGCGGCAGCAGCAGGCTCAGGTGGCGGCGCGCGCGCGTCATCGCGACGTACAGCAGCCGCCGCTCCTCGTCGACCTGGTCGGCGTCACCGGCGGCGAGGTCGGCCGGCATGCACCCATCGACGACATTCAGCACCTGCACCGCGCTCCATTCCTGGCCCTTGGCCGAGTGGATAGTGGACAGCACCAGCCAGTCCTCGTCGCGGTGCGGGTCACCCGCGTTATCGCTGCTGGCGGAGGGCGGGTCGAGCGTCAGCTCGGCGAGGAATCGTTCACGCGACGGGTAGCCGGCGGCGATCTGCTGGAGCTGGCGCAGGTCAGCCCAGCGCGCGGCAGCGTCGTCGTGCAGCCGCTCCAGTTGCGGCCGGTACCACTGCAATGCACGCTCGACGGCGTCGGGCCAGCGGCTGCCGGCGGCCTGCGGATCGTGCAGGTCCTGCCAGGTACTGCGCAATGCCCGCCACGCTTCGGCCGCCGCCGGCGGCGGCTCGAAGCTCTGCCAGACGGTCTGCGGCGCGGATGCGGTCGCCAGCATCTGCTGCAGCCGCCGGGCGGTCGCCGGGCCGATGCCGGCCACCAGCATCGCGCAGCGGTAGCCCGCCAGCGTGTGGGCCGGGTTCTGCGCCCAGCGCAGCAAGGACAACAGGTCCTTCACGTGCGCGGACTCGATGAACTTCAGCCCGCCGTACTTGACGAACGGGATGCCGCGCCGGGCCAGCTCGAGTTCGAGCCCGGCGCTGTGCGTGGCGGTGCGGAACAACACCGCCTGGCGCCGCAGCGCGATGCCGCCCTCGCGCAGCCGCAGCACCTCGTCGGCGACCCAGCGCGTCTGCGCGGCGTCGTCGGCCACCGTGACCAGCTGTGGCCGCGGCCCTTCGGCGAGCGCGCTGACCATCGTCTTCGGCAGCCGCCGCGCCGCCTGCGCGATGACCGCGTTGGAGGCGGCCACCAGCGCCGGCGTGCTGCGGTAGTTGCGCTCGAGCGCCACGACTTGCACTGCCCCCGCGTGCCGAGACGGAAAGTCGAGCAGCAGCCGCACGTCGGCGCCGCGGAACGCATAGATCGATTGCGCATCGTCGCCGACCAGCGTCAACCCGCACCCGTCGGGCTTGAGCGCATGCAGGATGGCCATCTGCAGCGCGTTGCAGTCCTGCGCCTCGTCGACCAGCACCTCGTCGAAGCGCCCCCCGATCGCCGTGGCGGTGGCGGGGTCGAGCATCGCCTCGGCCCAGCACTGCAGCAGGTCGTCGTAGTCCAGCACCTGCTGTTGCTGCTTGGCGCGTTCGTAGGCGGCGAACAGGGCCCGCAGTTCGGCCCGGAACGCGGCGCACCACGGGAAGTCGCGGTCCAGTACGGTGTCCAGCGGTGCAACCGTGTTGAGCACACGCGAGTAGATCGCCAGGCAGGTGCCCTTGAGAGGGAAGCGCTTTTCCTGGGCGGCGAAACCCAGCGCCTGGCGTTCTATCGCGAGCAGGTCCTCGGCGTCGGCGCGGTCGAGCACCGTGAAGCCCGGTGCGATGCCGAGCGTGGCGGCGCGCTCGCGCAGCAGCCGCGCGCCGACGGCGTGAAAGGTGCCCGCCCACGGCAGCTCGGGCAGCGGCTGGTTGGCAGGCTGGCCGAGCGCGCGCTGCAGCAGTGTGCCGGCGCGCTGTGTCATCTCGCGCGCGGCGCGGCGCGAGAAAGTCAGCAGCAGGATGCGTTGCGGCGCGACGCCGGCGAGCACGAGGCGGGCGACCCGTGCCGCGAGCGTAGCCGTCTTGCCCGAGCCGGGCCCGGCGACGACCAGCAGTGGCCCGCCCCGGTGGTCCGCGGCGGCCGATTGGGCAGGCGTCAGCGCCGAAAACGGGTCGCTGTCAGCGCGGCCGGGCGGGTCGGCCCGGGCCGCTCCACGGTGCACCAGCGGTGTCGCGAGCATGCGCGAACTGTACAGGTATCCAGTGGTCTGTCATTCGACAGCAACCACGCCCGGCCGCGTCTGGAATCAGACGCCGCGCGACGGGCTGAACCATCGCACCCACCACGGGAGCGCCTTCGAGCGGCGGCGTCGGCGCGACGCGTGCGCCAGACCGCCACGGCGGCGGCGCCGCCGGCGGCGCCGCGGGGCTGCGGCCTGCTCCTCAGCGCTAGCATTCGCAAGGGCGTCCGGGGCCGCACCGTTCGAGACGGGCACGCCCGCCGCCGACGATCGGCGCGCGACGCGCCGGTTGCCGCCACGTCGGTCGAAGGCCGCGCCGATCCACAGCGCCACCAGCAGCAGCGTGCCGCCGGCCAACAGGAGGTCGCGGTTGGCTTTCAACCACGGGATCCACGTGCCTGGCAGCAGGCGACGCATGACGTCGAGCAGCGTCGGCCCGCCCTCGACGCTGCCGTCGGCGTTTTGCAGCGCAGCACCGAGCGGGGTCTTTTCCAGGCGTCGCTGCTCGATCAGCCATTCCAGGGTCTGCAACTCGCGCTCGGCGCGTCCGAGCGGGTCATCGAGGGTCGGAAAGTCGCCGAGGTTGATCGTCGACGCCAGCTGGATCCAGGTCGGCGGCCGTGGGGTGTAGGCGTGATGCAGCAGCGTGCGCCGGTCGTCTTCCAGCTGCCGCTGCACCAGCGCGTCGGTGGTCGACCGAATCACCAGCCGGGTGACCGCGGCCGGCGACGTGACGTCGACCGCAAGCACATCGGCCATCAGGGCGGGGGGCTCGACCGGGGCATCGGCCGCCAAGGGCTCCGCGGCAGCGGGGGCTTGCCACAGCGCCACCGTGGCCAGAGCAGCCAGCCACGCGACGGCGCGGCGGCAGGTACGGAGCGCGTTCATGGGCATCGGTCGGCGCCACTGTAGCCAGATGTAGATGGGCCGACCAGACCTCGGCAGCGCCCGTTCGGGCGGGGTTGCCGTTGCACGAGCGCGACGGTGGCACCCGCCAGACACGCTTGACACTGTAGCGACTACAGGGTTTCAAATACCTTCATGAACCCCTGGACGCCATTGTCATGAGTGCCGCGTGCCACGACCACGGTTGCGCGCCCGACGCCGCGCGCTCGCCGCGCTACCGGCGCGTCTTGTGGATCGCGTTGGTGGTCAACGCGGCGATGTTCGGTATCGAGATCGTCGGTGGCCTGCACGCCGGATCGGTGTCGCTGCTCGCCGACGCGGTCGACTTCTTCGGCGACGCCGCGAACTACGGCCTGTCACTTGCCGTGCTCGGCATGTCGCTCGCCTGGCGTGCCCGCGCCGCGCTGTTCAAGGGCGCGACGATGGCGCTGTACGGGGTCGCCGTGCTCGGCCAGGTGGTGTGGACGGCGACCAGCGGCAGCGTGCCGGAACCGGTGACGATGGGCGCGGTGGGCCTGCTGGCGCTGCTGGCCAACGTCGGCGTGGCCGTGATGCTGTACGCGTGGCGTGAGGGCGACGCCAACATGCGATCGGTCTGGCTGTGCAGCCGCAACGACGCGATCGGCAACGTCGCGGTGATGGCGGCGGCGCTCGGCGTCGCCGGCAGCGGCAGCGGCTGGCCCGACCTGCTGGTCGCGGCGGGGATGGGGGTGCTAGGCCTCACGGCCGCGGCCAGCGTCTTGCGACAGGCGCGTGGCGAACTGCGGCGGCCGGCCGCGGCGCACCCCTGAGCGCACCGGCACTGGCAGCGGCCTCGTGTCCTACGGCGCGGCCGCCAGGCGACCGATGGCCTGGTGCGCCGCTGAGGCGGACACTTCGCGCAGGAGGAGGAATCGCGATGCGCCTGTCAGGCAAGCTGTCGGCCGCCTGGGCCCTGGTGCGGGATTCGGTCGCCGCCTGGAGCGACGACTATGCGCCGAGCATGGGTGCGGCGCTCTCGTACTACACCTTCTTTTCGCTCGCGCCGCTGCTGCTGATCGTCGTCTCGGTGGCGGGGCTCGTGTTCGGTGCCGACGCCGCCCGCGGACACCTGGTGAATGAACTCTCGGGCCTGATCGGCACCGATTCCGCGCGTGCCCTCGAGGACATGATCGCGAGCGTCAACCAGCCGGGCAAGGGCGTGCTCGCGACCGTCATCGGCGTGTTGACGATGCTGATCGGCGCGACAACCGTTTTCGGCGAACTGCAGGACGCGCTGGACCGCATCTGGCAAGCGCCGGTACGCGACCGCAGCGCGGGCTTCTTCAAGCTGCTGCGCACGCGCGTGCTGTCGTTCGGCATGATCCTCGCGTTCGGTTTCCTGCTCGTCGTTTCGCTGGTGGTCAGCGCCGGCATCTCGGCGCTCGGGCAGTGGTGGAAAACGAGCTTCGGCGGCTGGCAGGTGTTGGCACAGGTCGTCAACTTCGCGGTCGGGTTCGCGATCACGACCGTGATGTTCGCGCTCGTCTACAAGCTGATGCCGCGCGTCAAGGTGGCGTGGCGCGACGTCTGGATCGGCGCGGCCGTGACGTCGATCCTGTTCACGGTCGGCCGCCTGCTGATCGGCTTGTACATCGGCATGGGCAGCCTGGCGTCGGGCTACGGCGCCGCCGGCTCGCTCGTCATCGTGCTCGTGTGGGTCTACTACTCGGCGCAGGTGTTCCTGCTCGGCGCGGAGTTCACCTGGGTGTTTGCGGGCCGCTACGGCTCGATGCGGGCGAAAGGGCTGGCGGCGAAGGCGGGCGCGCCGTCGGTGCCAGCGGCGCCGGCAGGCGCGCGCGGTGCTGTGCCTCAGCGGAGCGCTGACATTGCACCGGTCGCGCTACCAGCGCCGTCAACGGAGTCTGTTTCGAATCCACCCGGCTTGGGGCGCTGGCTGTTGGCCGGGGCCGCCGCCGGCGGGGTGCTGGCGGCACAGCACTGGCTCGCGACCCGGGCCCGCAGCGACTAGTGTGGAGCGCTCGAAGTTCTCGCACGTATGCGCTTGGCCGCTCAGGACTGCCGCTTTAAACGTTTAAGCAGCCAGTCGCCGCCGGCAGCTGCGAAGCAGCGGGCGGCCAATTGCGGACGGTCGTCATGGTCTGCCG
>JBDTUO010000249.1:0-5104 GCA_040007675.1 Rubrivivax sp. | reverse complement strand
GCGCTGAACGACGGCGGCGAGATCCAGGCGCCGATGGGGCGCGCGATCATCGGCGGCATCATCACGTCGACGCTGCTGACGCTGGTGGTCGTGCCGGTGATCTACAGCTACCTGGTGCGCGAGCGGCGCGCCGCCGAGCCCGCGGTCGAGTCACCTTCGCGCGACCCGGTCTCGGGTGGCGGCGGTGCGATCCCGGCCGCCGTCCCGGCGCACCGCGATTAGCGAGTAATGTCGATCGGCGCCGAAGCGCGGTTCGATCAGCGCTTCGACGACACCAGCACCTCGACCGGTGGGCGCTCGTCGACGCGGCGGGCGCCCGCGCAGGCGGCGCCGTCGACGAGTGGCAGCAGCGACGGCAGCAGCGCCTTCAGCAGCTGCGAGGGCAGGGCGCTGGTGAACTTGTAGTTGGCGGCGTACGGCTCCGGCACGTAGGCCATCAGGGTGCCGAAGTGCCGATCACCCATCAGGAACACCAGCGTCGCGGTGCGGTTGACGACCCGCGACGAGACGAGCCTGCCGCCGCGTGCGTAGACATCGAAGCGCTGGTCCCCGGTGCCGGTCTTGCCGCCGATCGGCACCGTGCTGCCGTCGTGCCGGACCATCGCGCCCTTCAAGCGCCGGGCCGTGCCGTCATCGACGACGCCGATCAGCGCGCGGCGCAATACCTCGGCCACCTCGGCCGGCAGCACCCGCTGCGGCGCCGTCGGCTGCAGCGCCAGGTGGGCTTCGTACGGCGTGCCGCGGGCGAACTCCAGGCCGTCGATTCGCGTCACCGGCAAGCGCAGGCCGCCGTTGACGATGATGCCCATCAGCTCGGCGAGCGCCGCCGGGCGGTCGCCGGACGCGCCCAACGCGCTCGCGTACGACGGCGTCAACGCATCGAACGGGTAGCCGAGCCGGCGCCAGGCGCGGTGGATCTCGGCGAAGGCGTCCACCTCCAGCAGGTTGCGGATGCGCAGGTCCTGCGCGTCCTTGCTGCGGGTGCGGAACAGCCACTCATAGGACGCCTGCCGCGCGTCGCCGCTGGCAGCGACGGCGTCCGCCAGCCCCGAACCGGGATGCTGGCGCAGATGAGCCGCGACCCACAGCTCCAACGGGTGCAGGCCGGCCAGATGGCCTCGGTCGGCGAGCGACCAGCGGTCAGCCCCGTACTTTTCCTGGAGCGCCTGCAGCGCCGCGTCCGACAGCTCGGCGCCAGGCAGGCGCTGCGCGATGAAGCCCTTCAGGCGCGCGCTATCGGCGTCCGGTTCCAGCCCGTACAGCGTCGCCGCCAGCCGCGCCGGGGTCGGGCGCGCGCTCTGCAGCAGCAGGGCGTCGATCTCGGCTGCGCTCTTGCCGGCGTACTTGCGGTGGAAGCCGGCGAGAAACTCGCGGCCTTCCTTGTCGGCGAACCGCGCCAGGTATTCGCGCCGGCGCGGATCGGAGCTGTCGTCGAGCAGCGCCGCGCTTTCGCTTTCGCTGCGCGCGTTGACGTGGCGCACCAGGTCGCGCATCAGGCGGATGAAGGGCAGGTTGACCGAGCGCGTCAGCGCCTCGCGCACCGTCATGTTGCGGCCGTCGTCGATCTTGTCGAAGTTGTCGAAGTGGTGCAGGCCGCCGCCGGTCAGGAACCCTTCGGCGGTGTTGGCCGAATAGACGCGCTCCATCGCCTGGTCCAGCATCGGGCCGAGGCCCTTGTCCTCGGCCTTTGCCAGGTAGTCTCGCGCCCAGGCGCCGATCGCGTCGTTGCGGCCGATGGGCAGCGCAACCAGCTCGTCGGCCGCCAGCGCGCCCCAGCGCGCGTGCAGCTCGGCCACCATCTCCAGGTAGGTGACGAGCGTGCGCAGCTTGGACGTCGACCCCAGGTCGAGCCGCGCGCCCTCGTTGATGTCGAACGGCTGGTCGAAGTTGTCGGTCTGCACGCGCAGCAGGTTGGCGTGCTCGCCGCGCTCGTACAGCGTGAAGCTGTACTTGATCTTGCTCAAGTCCTGGCCCTCTTCGAACAGGTGGAAGCCGTACAGGCCCGCCGCACGCGCCGCCTGCGGGTCGGCCAGGCTGCGCAGCAGCGTGGTCGCGGCGTCCTGCACGCGGCCGTCGAGCGGGCTCTGGGCGACCAGGTCGAGGCGGTCCAGGTCGTAGGCCCGCGGCACCGCCAGCAAGCCCTGCAGGCGGCCGCGCACGAGCGTGGCCGCCTTGCGGTCGACGAAGGACTCGGCTGACGCGTCCGGCGGTCGGGTCGACAGCGCCAGCGGCAGCGCCAGCGCGGCGTCGCGCAGCGCCGGGGTGACGAGCCCGGCATCGGCCATCAGGCGCAGGTAGCTGTCGGTCAGCTGGTGCAGTTCGCGCTCGCCGTCGGCCAGGTAGTACGACGGCCGGCGCTGGGCGACCATCAGCGACAGCGCCTGCTTGAACGCCAGCGCGCGGTCGGCCGTCGACGGTTCACCGGGCTTGTCGGCAGCGCCACCCGCGGGCGCGGCCAGCAGCCGGCGGACTTCAGCGAAGTCGCGCCCGTACCAGGCCCAGAGGCCGTCGCCGATCCCGTTGACCTCGCCGAAACCGGCCTTCGCCGACAGCGGCACGGTGTCTAGGTAGTCGACCACGATCTGGCGCCGCTGCGGCAGCGTGTACTCGCCGTCGAGGTACACGCGCAGCGACGCCGATGCCATCTGGCGCAGCTTCTGCTCGCCCGACGCCGTGCGACCCTCGGGCGAATGGCGGTATTTCTCGATCTGCGTCGCCAGTGTGCTGCCGCCGGCTGCGGCGTGGGAATCGAAGACGCGGCGCAGGCCCTGGTCGACCACCGCCTTGGCGAATCGATCCCACTCGATCGCCGGGTTGCGCTTCGGGTAGCGCGGGTCGAGCAACTCGCGGTTCTCGATGAAGAGCAGGGCGTCGACGAGCAACGGCGGCAGCGCATCGAAGCGCTCGAACGTGCGCTCCGGGTAGCGTGCCTCGGCCAGCGAATCGCCGCGGCAGTCGAGCACCGACAGGCCGGCCTGCGGCGCCTCGTGGTAGGGCGCGTGCAGCCCGTGGCCGATCACCTCCAGCATGCGCGGCGACATCCGCGCCTGCTGGGTCACGGCCCAGCCCTGCGTCGTCAGACGCTGCAGATAGGTCGGCAGCTGCCGATAGCCGCGCCGCTCGTCGAACGGCCCGCCCTCCGGGTAGCGGACCGCGGTGCTCGGGCCGGGGTGGAGCGAGAACGTCAGTTCGCGGCCGAGTTCACTCAGCGTCGCGGCCTGATGACGCGAGGTCTGCGCCTCGTCGACGACGAGCCAGGCGCCGACCGCCAGCCCGACCAGGGTGCCGACGCCGAGCGTCCAGCGGGCGAGGCGAAACAGTCGGGCGAGCCGGGACGGTCCGGGTGCTGCGTGTGCTCCGGGTGCTCCGGGTGGTTCGGGATCTCCGGGCGAGGCGACCACGCTGGGCTCCAGAGGGCGAACGGGCGCTTCTGACATCAGCCATTCTGGAAGCGCGCCCGTGCGCGTGGGCCCGCGTAAGAGGGGGTGTCACCGCGCTTCTCCGGGTTTTGACTCCGTCCGAGCGCACGCTGTGTAGAGTGACGTCGTGGAGACCTTGATCCGCCTCAGCTCGGGCGCGCCGGCAGCGGCGCTGCTGCTCGCGGCCATGCTCATCGTCAGCCTGCTCGGCCTGTTCAAGGCCCCGGGGCTGGTCAGCCGTCACGTGCTGCGGCCCTACGGCCTGGTGCAGCGCGGCGACTACCTCACGCTGATCACCAGCGGCTTCATCCACGCCGACCTCGGCCACCTGCTGTTCAACGCGTTCACGTTCTGGGCCTTCGGCTTCGGGCTCGAGCGGCACATCGGCACGCTGCAGTTCGTCGTGCTGTACACGCTCGGCCTGCTCGCGAGCAGTGTCGCGACCTGGTTCATCCACCGCCGGCAGCCTGCCTATGCCAGCCTGGGAGCGTCGGGCGCGATCCTCGCGGTGCTGTTCGCGTCCATCGTGGTGTTCCCGACCTCGTCGATCTTCATCCTGCCGATCCCGGTGCCGATCCCGGCGCCGTGGTTCGCACTGGGCTACCTCGCATTCAGCGTCTTCGCCAGCCGCACCCGCCTCGGACGGGTCAACCACGATGCACACATCGCCGGTGCCCTGGTGGGGCTCGCGTTCATGGCCGTCACCGCGCCGGGCGCCATCACGCGCGCACTGCACGCGGTGTTCGGCTGACCGCGCCGCGCGCGCGCCGCGGCAACCGCCCGCGGGCTACGATCGCGCCGGGGCAGCACGGCGCCGTGCCGGGTGCCGCACACACCGGGGGGTCAGCCGAATGTCGAATGCCGATCAGATCGCCGACTGGAACGGTCCACTGGGCCAGCGCTGGGCTGCGCTGCAGCGCGAGATCGAGGGCATCGTGCGCCCCTTCGGCCTCGCCGCGCTGGCGCGGGCGGCGCCGCAGGCCGGCGAGCGGGTGGTCGACATCGGCTGCGGCTGCGGCGACACCTCGATCGCGCTGGCGCAGCGGGTCGGCGCCAGCGGCCGGGTGCTCGGCGTCGACGTCTCCCGCCCCATGCTGGATGTCGCGCGCGCCGCAGGCGGCCCGTCCTGGCTCACCTACCGCGAGGCCGACGCCGCCGAGGCCGAACTGCCGCCCGACACCGACGTCCTGTTCTCGCGCTTCGGCGTCATGTTCTTCGACCAGCCGGTGCCGGCGCTGCGCCACCTGCGCGGCGCGTTGCGGCGCGGCGGCCGCTTCGTCTTCGCCTGCTGGCGCGCGCCGCGCGACAACCACTGGGCGATGACGCCGGTCGGTGCGGCGCGCCAGGCGCTCGGGGTCACGCCGGCGCCCGCCGATCCCCACGCACCGGGGCCGTTCGCCTTCGCGGACGGCGAACGCGTGCGCGGCCTGCTGGCCGACGCCGGCTTCGAGGCCATCGGGCTGGAGCGCTGTGACGCACCGGTGTTGCTCGGCGCCTCGGCGCGCGCCGCCGCCGAAAACTCGGTGCGCGTGGGACCGACCTCGCGGTTCGTGCGCGAGCAGGGCGCCGAGCACCTGCCGCTGATCGTCGACGCGATCGAGGCGGTGCTGGCGCCGCTCGCGGCGCCCGATGGCAGCGTCAGCCTGATCGGTTCGACCTGGATCGTCGCGGCGCACAACCCCTAG
>JBDTUO010000248.1:0-5108 GCA_040007675.1 Rubrivivax sp. | reverse complement strand
TGCACGAGGCGATGGACGCCGGCTGGCAGGGCGAGCACGTGGGTGCGGCGCACATCGCACCGCTCGCGGCCAACTACTTCAACATGCGCAAGACGACGATCTATGGGGGCTCGAACGAGGTGCAACGCAACATCGTCGGCCAGACGGTGCTCGGGAGCTGACGTGAACCCCCAAGCACGTTTGCGCTCGCCGCTCCACGGAGGCTGACATGGACTTCGATTTCACCGACGACCAGCAGAGCCTGCGCGACGCGGTGCGCCGCTGGGTCGACAAGGGCTTCTCGTTCGAGCGCCGGCACACGATCGCCAAGGCCGGCGGCGCGACGCGCGAGGTCTACGCCGAGTTGGCGGCGCTCGGGCTGACCGGCCTCGTCGTGCCGGCCGAGCACGACGGGCTCGGCTTCGGCGCCGTCGAGGCGATGGTCGTGCTCGAGGAACTCGGGCGCGGCCTCGTCAACGCGCCGTTTGCGCAGGCCGCCTTGCTGGCGCCGGCGCTGCTGGCCGGGGCATCACCCGAGGTCGCCACGCCCTGGCTGCCGAAGATCGCCGACGGCAGCGCGCTGGTCGTGCCGGCGCTGCAGGAGCGCGCCGCACGCTACCGCTGGCAACACGTCGACACGCGCGCCGCGCGCTCCGGCGCCGCCTGGCGGCTGACCGGCGCCAAGGGCCTGGTGCCGGCCGGCGACGAGGCCGACGCCTTCATCGTGCCGGCGCGCATCGCCGGTAACGACGACGCCCGCGACGGCATCGGCCTGTTCGTCGTCGAGGCGGGCGCCGCAGGTCTGACCGTGCGGGGCTACCCGACGCAGGACGGTGCGCGCGCGGCCGAGCTGACGCTCGCCGACACGCCGGCGGCGCTGGTGGTGGCCGACGGTGCCGACGCGCTGGAACGCGCGATCGACATCGGCATCGCCGCGGTCTGTGCCGAGGCGGTGGGCCTGATGGACCGGCTGGTGGAGATCACGGTCGAGTACATGAACACACGCAAGCAGTTCGGCGTGCCGATCGCGAGCTTTCAGGCGCTGCGCCATCGCATCGCCGATGTGAAGATGCAGCTCGAGCTCGGCCGCTCGATGAGCTACTTCGCGAGCCTGAAGCTCGGCGAGCCGGCCGCCGCCCGGCGGCGCGCGCTCAGCCAGGCCAAGGTCCAGCTCGGCCACAGCATGCGTTTCGTCGGCCAGCAGTGCACGCAGCTGCACGGCGGCATCGGTGTCACCGACGAGTACCTCGGCAGCCACTATTTCAAGCGGCTGACGATGCTCGAGATGCAGTTCGGCGACACGCTGCACCACTTGGGTGAGGTGTCGCAGCGCATGCAGGACAGCGCCGGCGTCTTCGCCTGAACGACGGCGGTGACGCGGTGGCCGACGGCACGCTCACCGACGTCGCCGGCCTCGCGGTCGGCCACGCGACCGATTCCCGCCGGCCGACCGGTTGCACCGTCGTGCTCTGCCCCGAGGGCGCGGTCTGCGGCGTCGACGTGCGCGGCGGCGCCCCGGGCACCCGCGAGACCGACCTGCTCCGGCCCGGCACGCTGGTCGAGCAGGTGCACGCCGTGTTGCTCACCGGCGGCAGCGCGTTCGGACTGGCCGCGGCCGACGGCGTCATGCGGTGGCTGGAAGAACGTGGCCACGGCCTCGACGTCGGCGCGCCGCCGTCGCGCGACGCGCCGGCTGACGGTCCGCACCCACGCCGCGTGCGGGTGCCCATCGTGCCCGCGGCGGTGTTGTTCGACCTCTGGGTGGGCGACCCGTCGATCCGGCCCGACGCCGGCGCCGGCTACGCCGCCTGCGAGGCGGCATCGACCGCCGCGCCGGCACTCGGGCGGGTCGGCGCCGGCGCCGGCGCGCGGATCGGCAAGCTGTGGGGCATGCACCGCTCGGTACCGGGCGGCGTCGGCTGCGCATCGGCCACCACGGCCGACGGCATCACCGTCGCCGCGCTGGTGGCCGTCAACGCGATCGGCGACGTGATCGGCGCCGACGGCCAGGTGCTCGCGGGCGCGCTGCGCGCGGACGGCAGCGGACCGCTCGGCAGCAGCGATGCGCTCGCACGCGGCGAACTGCCGCTGCGACTGAGCGCCGGCACGGCGACCACGATCGGCGTCGTCGCGACCGATGCGGTGCTGGACAAGGCGCAGGCGAACCGCCTCGCCACGCTGGCGCACCACGGCCTGGCGCGGGCGATCGACCCGCTGACGATGCACGACGGCGACACGCTGTTTGCGCTCGCGACCGGTCGCGCGCGGCGCTCCGCCGACCTGACGCTGCTCGGCGTGCTCGCGGCGCGGGTCGTCAGCGCGGCCATCCGGTCTGCCGTGCGCGGCGATCCGCAGGGCCCGGTGCCGCCCGGCCGCTGACCCGACGAGTCGGGGGCGTCCTTCGCCTCGGGTCTGTAACCGCTGCCCCCGCGAACCGGGGGCCGTTTGCCCTGTCATCCGCAGGGCAAACGTGGCATCCGGCACGCTCTACGCCCTACCATCGGCAGATGCCCGACTTCGCCGAATCGACGCTCTGGCGCATCAGCGCCTTCGAGCGGGTGCGTGCCGACGGCGGGCTGGCCGACGCGGGTCCGTCGCTGCTGTCGTCGACGCTGATGACGGACCTTCGCCGGCTGCAGCACGACCGCCAGAACGACGATGCGCTCGAGGTCATCGCGGCCTGCCTGCGCCACCGCGAGCCGGCGCTGCTGTACCTCGGCCTCGGGGCGCTGGTGTGGCCGGTCACCTTGTTTCCGCAGGAGCGGCTGTATCACTCGCCGCGCGCCGCAGAGGAACTCGGCAGTGTCGGGCCGATGGCCCAGCTCAGGCTGCTGAACGCCGAACGACCGGGGCTGCGCCCGCCCGGCCACATCGCGCGTGAGCGCGTCGGCGCCGAACACAAGTACCACCCGCTGTCCGGGCTGACCTGGACGGTGGCACTGTACGGGCCCCGCAGCGAGCTGCTGCAGGAGATCGGCGGTCGTTCGGCGTACCGCCTCGCGCCCGGCCGCGCCGAGGACTTGTCGCATGCGCCGGGCGCGCTGGCGCCCGCGGTGCAGAAGCTGCGGCAGGCGTCGGTCGCGCTGCGGGACATCGCGCGCTGGCCCGGCATGAGCGTCGAGCGCAGCAGCCGGCTGCTGAACGCGCTGTACCTGGACGGTGCGCTGATGGTCACGCGCAGCCACCCGGCCGCGCGCGACGAACCGCAGGGCTGGTGGGCGCGGCGACGCGGAGGCTGACGCCGTCGCCCGCGACGGCGCGCCGATGCCGCACCGTCGGACGACTCCTACGCCTCGACGCGTGGTCCGCTGCTGGGGTCACACCGCCCCCGGCGCGACGATAGGCGCTTGCCGTCCATCAGGAGCTCCCTGCCATGCCCACCGTCTCCCAGATCATGAGCACCGACGTGCAGTGCGTCGAACCGCAGCACACGCTGCAGCAGGCCGCCCAGCTGATGGACAGGCTGAACGTCGGTTCGCTGCCTGTCGTGCAGGATCGGAGACTGATCGGCATGGTGACGGACCGCGACATCACGGTGCGCGGAACGGCGGCCGGGCTGGCACCCGGCTCGACCCGCATCGGCGACGTGATGACCGAGCGTGCGTGCTGCTGTCAGGCCGACGAATCGATCGAGGAGGTGCAGCGGCTGATGGGCGACGCCCAGGTGCGGCGCCTGCCCGTGGTCGATTCGGACGGCATGGTGATCGGCATCGTCTCGCTCGGTGACCTCGCGACCCGTCAGCCGGCATCGGTCGACGAAACCGTGCGCGAGATCTCGAGCCCGAGCGAAGCCGACGGCGGCGACGCGCAGTCCTGAGCCTGCCCCGACGTCGCAGCGCGCTCAGCGCGCCGTGATGCCGCGCCCGTCCGCCCCGCGGACGAGCAGCGCGACCAGCGCATGCACCGCGTCGAGCAACGGCGTCGGCCGCTCGACGACGCGGCCGAGTTCACGCACCGCACCGACCAGCGCCTCGAGTTCCGGCGCCCGGCCGGCTTCGATGTCCTGCAGCATCGAGGTCTTGTGTGCGCCGACCGCCTCCGCCCCGGCCAGCCGCTGCTCGAGCGTGACGCGGAAGGGCACGCCCAGCGCTTCGGCCACCGCCTGCCCCTCGGTCATCAGCGACGCCGCGAGCGCGCGTGACGGCGCGAAGCGGCAGATGTCCTCCAGCGTCGCGTGCGTGAGCGCGCTGATCGGGTTGAAACTCAGGTTGCCCCACAGCTTGAGCCAGATCTCGGTGCGGATGTCGCGGCTGACCGGGGCCTTGAAGCCGGCGCCCATCAGCGCCTGAGAAAGCGCCTGGATGCGGACGCTGCGGCTGCCGTCGAGCTCGCCGAGCGTGAAGCGGTTGCCTTCGATCAGCCGCACCACGCCGGGTGCGACCAGCCGGGCCGCCGGGTAGACGACGCCGCCGATCAGCCGCGTCGGGTCGATCGCCGCCGCGATCGTGCCGCCCGGGTCGACGCTCTCGAGCACGCGCCCCTGCCACGGGCCCGGCAGCCGCTGGAAGTACCACCACGGCACGCCGTTGAGCATCGTCACCAGCATCGTCTCGGGCCCGAGCAGCGCGCCCAGATCGGGCAGCAGTTCGTGCACCTGGTGCGCCTTGACCGTCAGCAGCACGGCATCCTGCGGCCCGGCGTCCTGCATGTGCTGCACCGCGCGCGCGGTCGCGGCGTGGTGCTCGGCGCCGTCCGGCTCGATCAGCCTGAAGCCCCCCGCGCGAATCGCTTCCAGGTTGCGGTTGCGTGCGATGAAGACGACCTCGTGCCCGGCCAGCGCGAGGCGCGCGCCGAGCAGGCCGCCGATCGCGCCGGCGCCGACGACGGCGAACCTCATGCCAGACCCAGCTTGGCCGCCAGCCCGATGCGCTGGAGCTTGCCGGTCGCCCCTTTCGGGATCTCGTCCATGAACAGCAGCTTCGCCGGCACCTTGAAGTCCGCCGCCCGCGCACCGACGAAGGCCTGCAGCTCCCGTTCGGTCACGACAGCGCCTTCCTTCAGCACGACGACGGCGGCGACCTCCTCGCCCAGCTTGGCGTGCGGCAGCGCGAAACACACCACCTGCGCCACCGCCGGGTGGTCCATCAGGATCTCGTCGACCTCGCGCGGGCTGATCTTCTCGCCGCCGC
>JBDTUO010000247.1:0-5116 GCA_040007675.1 Rubrivivax sp. | reverse complement strand
TGTCGTTCAACTACGTCGAGGGCGAGTCGCTGATCATGGGCGTCAAGGGCATCGCCGTGTCGTCGGGGTCGGCGTGCACGTCGGCGAGCCTGGAGCCGAGCTACGTGCTGCGCGCGCTCGGCCGCAGCGACGAGCTCGCGCACTCGAGCCTGCGCATGACGATCGGCCGGTTCACGACCGAAGAAGAGATCGACTACGTGGTGTCGACCCTGAAGGATCGCGTCGCCAGGCTGCGCGAGCTCTCGCCGCTCTGGGACATGTACCAGGAAGGCGTCGACATCAGCACCATTCAATGGGCAGCGCACTGACGCCGCCCGGATCCAGGGAGAAAGCATCATGGCGTACAGCCAAAAGGTCGTAGAGCACTACGAGAACCCGCGCAACGTCGGCTCGTTCGCCAAGGGCGACGATTCGGTCGGCACCGGCATGGTCGGCGCGCCCGCCTGCGGCGACGTGATGAAGCTGCAGATCAAGGTCGACCCGGCCACCGGCCGCATCGAGGACGCCCGCTTCAAGACCTACGGCTGCGGCTCGGCGATCGCGTCGAGCTCGCTCATCACCGAGTGGGTCAAGGGAAAGTCGCTCGACGAGGCGATGACGATCAAGAACACCCACATCGCCGAGGAGCTGGCGCTGCCGCCGGTGAAGATCCACTGCTCGATCCTGGCCGAGGACGCCATCAAGGCGGCCGTCCAGGACTACAAGGCCCGTCACGGCAGCTGAGCGATGAGTGTCACGCTGACTGAAGCCGCCGCCCGCCACGTCGAACGCTACCTGCGCCGGCGCGGCAAGGGCGTCGGTGTGCGCCTGGGCGTCAAGACCACCGGTTGCTCGGGCCTGGCCTACAAGCTCGAGTACGCCGACGACGTGACGCCCGATGACGTCGTGTTCGAGGGGCACGGCATCAAGGTGCTGATCGACCCGAAGAGCCTGCCGTACCTCGACGGCACCGAACTCGACTTCGTGCGCGAAGGCCTGAACGAAGGTTTCCGCTTCCACAACCCGCGCGAGAAGGACCGTTGCGGCTGCGGAGAGTCGTTCCGCGTCTGATGGCCGTCGTCGAAGGTCAGATCGAGGTCCATCCCGAGCGACCCGACCACCCCGCGGTCGCGGCGTTGCTGGACGAACTCGATCGTTACCTCGCATCGCTGTATCCGCCCGAGGCCAACCACGTGCTCGACCTCGCTGCACTGTGTGCTCCCGAGATCCGTTTCCTCGCCGCCTGGCGGGGTGAAACCCTCGTCGGCTGCGGCGCGACGCTCCTGAGGCCGGCCGAGCCGGCGACCGCAGGTCGCGCCTATGGCGAGGTCAAGCGCATGGTGGTCGCGCCGGCGGCGCGTGGGCAGGGTGCCGGCCGCGCGCTGCTGGCGGCACTCGAAGCAGGCCTGCGCGCCGATCGCATCGGGCTGGCCCGGCTCGAGACCGGGCGTGACCAGCAGGCAGCCGTGCGGCTGTACGAAGCCGCCGGCTATTGCCCGTGCGCACCCTTTGCCGGCTATCCGGACAACGGCTTGTCGCTGTTTTTCAGCAAATCGCTGGACGTGGCCGCATGAAGCTCGACGACGACGATTTCACGCTGTTCGGGCTGCCACCGCATTTCGCGCTCGACGGCGAAGAGCTCGCCACCCGCTGGCGTGCGCTGCAGGCGCAAGTGCATCCCGACCGCCACGCCGCTGCCGGCGCCGCGGCGCAGCGTGTGGCGATGCAGTGGGCCACGCGCGTGAATGAGGGCTACCGGCGCCTCCAGGACCCGTTGCGGCGCGCCGCCTACCTGTGCGAGTTGCGTGGAGTGGCGATCGATGCCGAACGCAACACCGCGATGCCGCGCGACTTCCTGCTGGAGCAGATGGCCTGGCGCGAAGCACTCGACGCCGCCGGCGACGACCGGTCCGCGGTCGAGGCGATCGACGCCGATGTCGGCCGCGACGAGGCGGCAAGGCTGGCGGCGGTCGGGTCGCTGCTCGACGGCGCAGGCGCCGGCGCGGCCGCGGTCGACGTGCCGGCCGCCGCCGCGCAGGTGCGTGCACTGATGTTCGTGCGCCGCTTCCGCGCCGACCTCGCGCAGCGACTCGACGCGCTCGAATCCGCCTGCTGAGTCTTTTCGATGGCCCTGCTGCAGATTTCCGAGCCCGGCCAGTCGCCGGACCCCCACGAGCGGCGTGTCGCAGTCGGCATCGACCTCGGCACGACCCATTCGCTCGTCGCGGCCATCCGTCACGGCGTGCCCGAGTGCTTGCCGGACGAGCAGGGCCGCGTGCTGCTGCCGTCGGCGGTGCGCTACCTCGGCGACGGGCGGCGCGCCGTCGGGTACGACGCCCGCGACGCGCAGGCCGAGGACCCGGAACACACGCTGGTCTCGGTCAAGCGATTCATGGGCCGCACCCTGGCCGACATCGACGGTCACGCCCGGCTGCCCTACCGTTTTCTCGATCGCCCCGGCATGCTCTCGATCGCGACGCGCGACGGCGACAAGTCGCCGGTCGAGGTGTCGGCCGAGATCCTGGCCACGCTGCGCCAGCGGGCCGAGGACAGCTTCGACGTCGACGAGTTGTACGGTGCGGTGATCACGGTGCCGGCCTACTTCGACGATGCGCAGCGCCAGGCGACCAAGGATGCGGCGCAGCTCGCCGGGCTGAAGGTGCTGCGCCTGATCAACGAGCCCACGGCGGCTGCGGTCGCGTACGGCCTTGACCGCGGCAGCGAAGGTCTGTTCGCGGTCTACGACCTCGGCGGCGGCACCTTCGACATCTCGCTGCTGCGTTTGACGCGCGGCGTGTTCGAGGTCGTCTCGACCGGCGGCGATGCTGCGCTGGGCGGCGACGACATCGACCACGCGGTGGCTGACTGGGCGCTGGCGCAGGGCGGCCGCACGGCGCCCACGGCGCGCGACAAACGGGCGGTGCTGGTGGCGGCGCGGGCCGCGAAGGAAGCCCTCAGCGACGCTGGCAGAGTGGTGCTGGATGCTGACCTTTCGGGAGGCGCGCTGCGCGTGGAGCTCACGCACTCGCAGCTCGACACTCTCGCCCGGCCGTGGATTCAGCGCACGCTGCTGGCCGTGCGCCAGGCCCTGCGCGACGCCGGCGCCACGCGGGCCGACGTGCAGGGCATCGTGATGGTCGGCGGCAGCACGCGCATGCCGGCGGTGCGGCGCGCGGTGGCCGACTTCTTCGGCACCGAAGGCGCGGCGCGTGTGCTCACCGATGTCAACCCCGACGAGGTCGTGGCGCTCGGCGCGGCGGTCCAGGCGCATGCGCTGGCGGGCCACGCGGGCGAGGGCGGCGAGTTGCTGCTGCTCGATGTGATCCCGCTGTCGCTCGGCCTGGAAACGATGGGCGGCCTGGTCGAGCGCATCGTCGAGCGCAACAGCACGATCCCGGTGGCCAAGGCGCAGGACTTCACGACCTTCAAGGACGGCCAGACGGCGCTCGCGCTGCACGTGGTGCAGGGTGAACGCGAGCTGGTGTCGGAGTGCCGTTCGCTGGCGCGCTTCGAGCTGCGCGGCATCCCGCCGATGGTGGCTGGCGCCGCGCGCATCCGCGTCACCTTCCAGATCGACGCCGACGGCATGCTCTCGGTCTCGGCGCGGGAGCAGGTCTCGGGCGTCGAGGCGTCGATCGATGTCAAGCCGAGCTACGGCCTGGCCGACGACCAGGTGGCGCAGATGCTGAAGGACGGCTTCTCGCACGCCGAGGGCGACATCGCCGCGCGGGCGCTGCGCGAGGCGAAGGTCGACTCCGAGCGCATGCTGCTGGCCACGCGGTCGGCGCTGGCGACCGACGGTGCACTGCTGCAGGCCGAGCCGCGCGCCGCGATCGACGCGTCGATGCTGGCGCTCGAGATCGCGCGCCGGAGCGACGATGCCGCCGCGATCGAGGCAGCGACGAAGGCGCTCGCCGACGCCACCGAGCACTTCGCCGCGCTGCGGATGAACGAAGGCATCCGCCATGCGCTGTCCGGGCGCCGGCTCGACGAACTCTGACGCCGCTCCTCGCCATGCCGACCATCCATATCCTCCCGCATCCCGAGTTCTGTCCTGAGGGCGACAGCATCGAAGCCGCGCGTGGCACCTCCGTGTGCGAAGCCTTGCTCGAGAACGGCATCGCGATCGAACACGCCTGCGAGTTGAGTTGCGCCTGCACCACCTGCCACGTCGTCGTGCAGCAGGGTTTCGACTCGCTCGGCGAGATGGACGAGGCGGAGGAGGACCTGCTCGACCGTGCCTGGGGGCTGCAGCCGACGTCGCGCCTGTCGTGCCAGGCGATCGTATCGGACCAGGACGTCACGGTCGAGATTCCGCGCTACTCGATCAACCACGCGCGCGAGAAGCACTGAGATTCTGCGCGTGGCTTCTCGGGGATGCGATGCCCCGATTTGCCGCCAGTGGCCCGCCAGAGTTGGGCCGATACACTGGCGGCGTGAACGTGCTCGGGATCGAAACCTCCTGCGACGAGACCGGTGTGGCTCTCGTCGAAGCTCAGCGAAGCGGTGGTGTGCCGCGCCTGCGGGCGCAGGCGCTGCACACCCAGGCGGCGATGCACGAGGCCTACGGCGGCGTGGTGCCGGAACTGGCGTCGCGAGATCACATCCGGCGCGTACTGCCGCTGGCGCGCCAGGTGCTCGCCGAGGCGGACGCCACGCTGGCTGATGTCGACTGCGTGGCCTATACGCGCGGGCCGGGGCTGGCCGGCGCGCTGCTGGTGGGCGCCGGCGTCGCCGTCGCGCTGGCGGCGGCGCTGCAGCGGCCGGTGGTCGGCGTGCACCATCTCGAGGGGCACCTGCTGTCGCCGTTCCTGTCCCACCAGGACCCGCCGGAGTTCCCGTTCGTCGCGCTGCTCGTCAGCGGCGGCCACACGCAGTTGATGCGGGTGGACGGCGTCGGCCGCTACGCGCTGCTCGGCGACACCGTCGACGACGCCGCCGGCGAGGCCTTCGACAAGAGCGCCAAGGCGCTCGGGCTGGGCTATCCGGGTGGCCCAGCGCTGGCGAGGCTGGCGGCGTTCGGCGATCCGACGGCCTTTGCGCTGCCCCGACCGCTGCGCCACAGCGGCAACCTCGACTTCTCGTTCGCCGGGCTCAAGACGGCGGTCGTGACGCGCTGGCGCCAACTCGGCAGCAA
>JBDTUO010000246.1:0-5134 GCA_040007675.1 Rubrivivax sp. | reverse complement strand
GGCCGCATGCCCGTGGCGCTGCGCTGGAATAGCGGCTCGCCGACCCAGGCGTGCAGGCGCTTGAGCGCATGGCTCGCGGCCGGCTGGGTCATCGACAGCACGTCGGCAGCCCGCGTCAGGCTGCCTTCGCTCATCACGGCGTCGAAGACGCGCAAGAGGTTCAGGTCCAGGGTCCGGAAGTTTTGCACCGCAGCCAATTGACTTGACGATTATTTATATCTTACATGACAAATATTCATTTGATAGTATCAGGGTTAGTACTAATCTCTGTCCCATGCCCAGCGCCATCCGCGCCAGGTCCTCGAAGGAACCATCGTCATGACCAGCACCGTACTGTCCGCCTCCCGTTTGGCCGGCGAGCCCCGGTCGCCCGCCGCCGCCCGCCCCAGCCTGCAGCAACGCCTGTGGGCCGCGCTCGTGATCCACGGCGAGCGGCGTGCCGCCGCCGAGATGCGCCACCTGGCACTGACCCGCTTCGCGCACGCGCCTGCGGTGCGCCAGCAGTTGCTCGACGCGGCGAACGCCACCACGCGCCGCGCCTGAGCCCGAGGAGCCTTGCCATGAACATCGCCACGACCACTTCCTCCCGCGCGGGACCGCGTGCCGGCGCCGTCCTCGGCCATGCCGCCACGCAACTCCGGCGCTGGCTCGTCGGCGTGCCGACCGTTCGGCCACCGGCGCCGCGCACGCGCGTCGAGGAAGCGTGCGAAGTGCGGGCGCTCGCGCGCCAGGTGAACGATCAAGACCCGCGCTTCGCGGCCGATCTCGACGCCGCCGCGGACCGCCACGAGCGGCTGCCGGAAGCCCCGCGCCGTCGCTGACCCACGAACGCCCTCGGCCGCGCCGATAGCGCGATCGGCGGCCGCGCGCTCGCTAGATGCAGCGGCCGCCGTCGACCTCCATGCACACGCCGGTGATCATCGACGCCTCGTCGCTGCACAGGAAGCAAGCGGCATTGCCGAGGTCCTCCGGCGTCGAGAAGCGGCCGAGCGGGATGGTCGACAGGAACCTGGCGCGCATCTCGGGCGTGTCCTCGCCCATGAAGGTCTTCAGCAGCGGTGTCTCGCCGGCCACCGGGTTGAGCGCGTTGACGCGGATGCCGAACGGCGCCAGCTCGACCGCGCAGGCACGCGTCGCGGTGATGACCCAGCCCTTGCTGGCGTTGTACCAGGCCAGGCGCGGGCGCGGGCTGACCCCGGCGGTGCTGGCGATGTTCAGCACCACGCCACCGCCGGCGACCTTGAAGCGCGGCACCACCTCCCGCATCGCGAGGTAGATCGCCTTCATGTTGACCGCGGTGATGCGGTCCCACGCGTCTTCGTCGAGCGCCTCGAGCGGCTGCGGCACGTGGCCGATGCCGGCGTTGTTGACGAGGATGTCGAGCCGGCCGAAGTGCAGCTCGGCGGCCTCCAGCATCGTGCGCACGTCGGCCGCGACCGCGACATCGACGCGCAGCGCCCGCGCGTGTTCGCCGACCATGGCGGCGACGTCGAGCGCGGCCTCGAGGTTGACGTCGGCGACGACCACCTGCGCGCCCTCGGCGACGAACTTGCGCACGATACCGGCCCCGAAGCCGCTCCCCCCGCCGGTGACCACGGCCACCTTTCCCGCCAACCGCATCGTCTGCGCTCCCTTGGGTTCACGAGGTCCGGCGCCTGCTCCGTGCAGAGCGCCGTCGCTCAGTCGTGGCGGATCGCCACGGTCTTGAGCACCGAGAAGCCGTAGAGCGCCTCGAAGCCCTTCTCGCGGCCGTGGCCGCTGCGCTTGACGCCGCCGAACGGCAGCTCGATGCCGCCGCCGGCGCCGTAGTTGTTGACGAACACCTGCCCGCACTTGAGCCGGCGCGCCAGCCGCAGGGCGCGTGCGCCGTCACGCGTCCAGACGCCGGCGACGAGCCCGTAGTCGGTGCCGTTGGCGATCGCGAGCGCCTCGGCCTCGTCGTCGAACGGGATCAGCACCTGCACCGGGCCGAAGATCTCCTCCTGCGCCAGCCGGTGCGCGCCGTCCACCGGGCCGAGCAGTGTCGGTGCGACCCAGAAGCCGGGCCCCTCGGGCACGCTCGCCTGCGCCCGCAACGCCACGCCGCCGTCGCGCGCCAGCGCCAGGTAGCCGCGCACGGTCTCCTGCTGGCGCGCCGAGATCAGCGGGCCGACGTCCGGGTCGGTCAGCGCCGGCCCGACGCGCAGCGCGCGGTAACGTGCCGCCATGCGCTCGGCCACGACGTCGAACACGCCGCGCTGCACGAGGATGCGGCTGGCCGCCGAGCAGGTCTGGCCCGCGTTCTGGATGCCGGCGTTGACGAGGAAGGGCAGCGCGGCGTCGAGGTCGGCGTCGTCGAACACGATCTGCGGGCTCTTGCCGCCGAGTTCCAGCGTGACCGGCACCGTGTGCCGGGCCGCGGCGGCCTGGATCAGCCGCCCGACGGCCACCGAGCCGGTGAACGACACGTGCTGCACGCCCGCGTGCCCGGCGAGCGCCGCACCGGCCTCGTCACCGAGGCCGGTGATGACGTTCAGCGCGCCCGGCGGCAGGCCGGCGTCGGTCGCGATGCGCGCGAACGCGAGGGCGCTCAGGCAGGCTTCCTCGGCCGGCTTGAGCACACAGGCATTGCCCATCGCGAGCGCGGCGCCGACGCTGCGGCCGATGATCTGCATCGGGTAGTTCCACGGCACGATGTGCGCCGTCACGCCGTGCGGCTCGCGCAGCGTCAGCGCGGTGACGCCGGCGGCGTACGGGATCGTTTCGCCGTGCACCTTGTCGGCCGCGCCGCCGTAGTACTCGAGGTAGCGCGCCAGCGCCCGGGCGTCGGCCCGCGCCTGCGTCAGCGGCTTGCCGACGTCGCGCGCCTCCACCCGCGCCAGCGGCTCCGCCTGCGCCTCGACCGCGGCGCCGATGCGCGTCAGCAGGCGGCCGCGTTCGGTCGCGGTCAGCGCGCCCCAGGCGCCGTCGAGCGCGGCCTGCGCGGCGGCCACCGCGGCGTCGACATCAGCCGCGCCGCCACGCGGGATCTCCGCCAGCGGCGCACCGGTCGACGGGTCGAGCAGGGTCAGGGTGGCGCCGCTGGCGGCGTCGCACCAGCGGCCCCCGATCAGCAGGCGCGGCGGCTCCAGAGCGTCAGCGGGCGGGGGGTTGGAGGCGGCAGCGGGCATGGCGTCGTGCGGGGTGGGCAGCGGCCTGGCCGGCGCCGTCGGGCGATGATAGATGGCCGCACGCAGCAACGCACACCAACGCACGCCAGCGCGCGCCGGCGCTGCGGCGGGTGCCGCGGCGCCTGCCGCCGAACAAGGCATCATCGCCGCCGATGTCCTTCGCCCCGTCCGCTGGCCTGGTCGGCCCCTTGCTGCAGCGCCTGCTGGCCTTTGTCGCCACGCTGGTGGTCGCGTCGGCGCTCGTGTTCGCGGTGCTGGAGCTGCTGCCCGGCAATGCGGCGCAGATCATCCTCGGCGACAGCGCGACGCCGGCGTCGCTCGCGGCGCTCGAGCGCGACCTCGGGCTCGACCGCCCTGCGCTCGACCGCTACCTCGACTGGGTCGGCGGATGGCTGCGCGGCCGCACCGCCAACAGCCTGAGCTACGACACGCCGACCGCCGAGTTGATCGCCGAGCGATTGCAGGTGACGCTGCCGCTGGCGCTGCTGGCGATGGGGCTGACGGTGGTGGTGGCGCTCGCGCTCGGGGTCTACGCCGCCGCGCGCCACGGCGGGCTCGGCGACGTCGGCGTCATGGCGGCGAGCCAGCTCGGCATCGCGATCCCGAACTTCTGGTTCGCGATCCTGCTGATCCTGCTGTTCGCGGTGCAGCTGCAGTGGGTCAGCGCCGGCGGTTTTCCCGGCTGGTCGGCCGACGACGGCGGCGGCGTGCTGCCCGGGCTGCGCGCACTGCTGTTGCCGGCGGTCGCGCTGGCGGCGGTACAGGCCGCGATCCTGACCCGCGTGACGCGCTCGGCCGTCATCGACGTGATGCGCGAGGACTTCGTGCGCACCGCGCGCGCCAAGGGCCTGTCGCGTGCGCAGGCGCTGCGCCGCCACGTGCTGCGCAACGCGATGGTTCCGGTGCTGACGGTCGCGGGGCTGCAGTTCGGCAACCTGATCACCGGCACCATCGTGGTCGAGAACGTGTTCGTGCTGCCCGGTGTCGGGCGGCTGGTGTTCCAGGCGATCGCGAACCGCGACCTCGTCGTCGTGCGCGACGTCGTGCTGCTGCTGGTGGCGCTGGTGGTCGGGGTCAACTTCGTCGTCGACCTGCTGTACCTGTGGGTCGACCCGCGGCTGCGCCGCGCCCGCGCGTAGCGCTGTGGCACAGCCACCCCGGCACGCGATGAGCGACTCCGTCTGGGCACGCGCACGCGGCCATCGGAGCTTCATGGTCGGCGCCGTGCTGACGGCGATCCTCGCCGCCATGGCGCTGCTGTCGCTGGCCTGGGCGCCCTACCCGCCCGGCGCGATCGACATCCCGAACCGGCTGGCCGGGCCGTCGGCCGCGCACTGGCTCGGCACCGACAGCCTGGGGCGCGACATCGCGTCGCAGATCCTCGTCGGCAGCCAGAACAGCATCGTCGTCGGGCTGATCGCGGTCGGCATCGGGATCGGGGTCGGCGTCGCGCTCGGCAGCCTCGCGAGCGCGCGTCGCGGCTGGGTCGAGGAACTCGTGATGCGCGCGAGCGACTTCACGTTCGCGTTTCCGGCGCTGCTGTCGGCGATCATGCTGACGGCGATCTACGGCCCCGGGCTCGTGATGAGCATCGTGGCGATCGGCATCTTCAACGTGCCGGTGTTCGCGCGCCTGACGCGCGGCGCCGCGAACGTCGTGTGGGCGCGCGAATACGTGCTCGCCGCGCGCGCCGCCGGCAAGGGGGCGTGGCGCATCACGCTCGACCACGTGCTGCCGAACATCGCCAGCGTGCTGATCGTGCAGGCGACGATCTCGTTCGCCACCGCCATCCTGGCCGAGGCCGCGCTGTCGTACCTGGGCCTCGGCACGCAGCCGCCGCAGCCGAGCTGGGGCCGCATGCTCAACGAGGCGCAGACGCAGATGTTCCAGGCGCCCCTGCTCGCGGTCTATCCGGGGGTCGCGATCATGCTCAGCGTGCTCGGGCTGAACCTGCTCGGCGACGGCCTGCGCGACCTGCTCGACCC
>JBDTUO010000245.1:0-5169 GCA_040007675.1 Rubrivivax sp. | reverse complement strand
AGGTAGCGCACACCGGAGCACGCCTCGACGACCGACCAGCTACCGCTCGGAATGACGAACACGTTGCCGTCGCGGTACACCGGAATGCCCGAGCTGCGCAGCGCGGACACCGTGAAGTTCGCGGTGTGATCGATCAGCGTCGGCACCAGGAACTCACCCATCGGCACCGCGAAGAACAGGAACCCGAGCGGGAACAGGATCCCCCGTGTGAAGGTCCAGCCGAACAGCGCCGGGACCGACAGGACGATCAGCGCGACGAGGGCGAACTGAGACGCCGCGCTGACCGATACGAGTTCACCGGCCACCCACAGCGCACAGGCGGCTGCCATGGGCAGCAGCATCCACGGCAACGCCTGCAAGGGCGCGCGCGCGAGCCGCTCACGGCAGCGCCAGACGAGCCACCCGGCAATCGGTGGCACCAGGAAGGCATGGGCGAAGGTGGCCGAGCGCTCCCAGATCGCCACCATCGACAGCGCCGTGTCGCGGAAAAGCCAGAGCAACGCGGCCACGACGATCACGTAGGCCACGAAATGCCAGCGCCGCGCGGGCAGCCCCTCAAACATCACCGCACTCATGCCGGCTTCAGCCCAGGCTCCGCACGACGTACGGCCCCAGCCAGTTGGCCACCCCGAGCGGCAGGCGCCGCCAGGCTTCGATCATCAGCTTGTACTTCGCGTTGGCGGGGTTGTTCTGCGGCACGGCGTCACGCTTGTAGAGCCGGTACTCGTAGTGCAGCGGCTGCGGCTCGAAGCCCCAGTTCTTCTTGAAGGCGTACGGGCCGGTGCCGACCTTGCTGCGGCCGTAGTCGAAGGTCTTCAGCCCCTGGCCGCAGGCCCAGCGCATCAGCTCCCAGTACTTGAAGTCGTTCGCTGCAAAATCCCGTGCGGCCTCTGCGTCGCCGGCGTAGTACGGCAGGATCTCGTCGCGGAAGCGGAAGCTCAGCACGCTGGACAGCGCGCTCCCGTCGGGTGCGGCCACCGTCAGCACGCTGCAGTCGTCACCGAAACCCCGACGCAGGGCTTCGAAGTAGCGCCGCGGCAGCGCGGGCGTGCCATGGCGGTGCACGTTGTCGGCGTACAGCGCGAAGAAACGGTCGACGCCGTCGTCGAAGTGGCTCGTCAGCCCGCGCTGCATGCCCTTGCGCACCATCGCGCGCTGCTTGCGCGGGATCGCCAGCAGGTTGGCCTCTTCGTCCGGCAGGATCGCCTTGCGAAAGGTGACGTAGAGCTCCTGGCGCGGCCAGCCAGCGTGCTGGCGCTCGAGCTGGCGCAACTCCAGGTGCTGCACACCCAGGCTGCGCGCGATCCGCTCGGCCTCGGCTTCAAGTGCCTGCGCCGCGACGTCGTCGTCCGCGGCCACGCCGGCGTAGACCGCAAACGGCAGGCTCACGAGCGCATGACCGAACAGCAGGCTCTTGACCTGCGCCAGCGGCAGCACTCCGACCACGGCCCCGGCGCGCTCGGCGTACAGGTAGTGCGTCGCGTGGCCGAACACCTCACCCATCACCGACTGCCAGCCGGTGCGATGAAAGAACGTGGCCTGCGCGCAGCCCTGGACGAAATGGTCCCAGCGCGCGGCGTTGGCCGCGTCGCCAGGGATCAGGCGCAGGATCTGAGTCATCGATGGATCAATGGCGCACGGCCGGCTCGAGAAAGATGCGGTCCATGCGCCCCCAACGAAAGTCGCCCAGCAGGCGCCGCAGCCGGTGCTCGGTGCGGCCGATGTTGACGTAGTGACGGAATCGCGTCTTCGTGTCGATGCCTGGCACGCGCGGCTGGTCGGGGTCGATTTCCCACGGGTGGAAATAGAAGACCGCCGCCTGCTGCTCGGATTCATTCACCCGCCGGAGCATCCAGCGCGAGGTGGCGTACGGCAGCAAACGGAACCAGCCGCCGCCGCTCGACGGCAGGTTGCGCGAGCCGACACGCAGGGTGGTCGGCGGGATCTCGATCAGGCCGTTGGCGTGCCGGTGCATGAAGCGCGGCGCATCCGGCATGCCGTAGTGGTCGTGCCGGACCGGGTAGACGCTGGAGCTGTAGGCGTGTCCGGTATCGGCCAGCGTGTCCAGCGCCCAGAGATTCGCCGCACCGATCGAGAAACTGGGCGCCCGGTAGCCACGCACCGCTCGCCCGCCGAGATCCTCCAGCAAACCCTTCGCGCGCGCGACGTCCTCGCGGAACGCGGCGTGGTCGAGTTCGGTGGCACGTTGGTGGCCATAACCGTGGCTGGCCAGCTCGTGACCCCCGTCGACGATGCGGCGCACCAGCGCAGGGTAACGCTCGGCGACCCAGCCGAGCGTGAAGAACGTGGCCTGCGTGCCGGTGTCGTCGAGCAGCGCGAGGATGCGGTCGACGTTGCGCTCGACCCGGCACTCGCGGGACTCCCACGCACTGCGCGCGATGAACGGCGCGAACGCCGACACCTGGAAGTAGTCTTCCACGTCGATCGTGAGGGCGTTGGTGATGGGCGGCGAGGGCGCGGTCATGGCGGGCGACGGGCGGGCAGCAACCGGACGGAGGCGCGTGCGCGCCGCCACCGTTCGGTCGCTAGGCCCCGGGTTTGTCGGCCGGACGCGCCGAAGGTGCAGGTGCGGCAGCCGACTTCGACGGCAATCGCGCGTCGGACGTCACGGGGGCCGCGGGCGCGGCAGAGGCGGGCGCGCTGGGGTGCACCGAGGCGACCAGCTTCTGCAGCAGCGACAGCGTTTGCACGTTGATGCGCTCCAGCCGCAGCAGGCTGCGTTCGAGCCGCTGCACCTGGTCGAGCCGCTGTTCGGCCGACAGCCGGGCAAGCTGCTTGCTCATGCCATCGGCTGCCGTCGCGTCCAGGCGCAGCTTGGAGATGTCGACGTCCAGCGCACCCCTCTCCGACGACGCAGCGTACAACCCACCCGGGCCACTGTCCGCACCGCTGGCCGAGACCGCGTCACGCCGTGGCGGAACGTTGTTCTCCTGATCCAGCTCACTGACGACCTCGTGCACGTCGGCGGCCGTCAGCTCGACACGGTTCTGCAGAAAGCCCAGCAGCAGCACGCGGTCGCACACCGAGTTGATGCGGCGCGGGATGCCGCGCGTGGCCTTGTAGATCGCCGCGAAGGCGCCCTCGCCCCAGACCGGCTTGTCGGTCGCGCCGGCCTGCTTCAGGCGGTGCTCGATGTAGCCCTGCGTCTCGGCCAGGTCCAGCGGCCCGATGTGGCAGGTGGCCGCGACACGCTGGCGAAACTGCTCCATCTCCGGGCGCTGCAGGATCTCGCGAAACTCCGGCTGCCCGATCAGGAAACTCTGCAGCAGCGCCTGGTTGCCGAACTGGAAGTTCGACAGCATGCGCAGTTCCTCGACCGCGCGCATCGACAGGTTCTGCGCCTCGTCGACGATCAGCAGGCAACGCTTGCCCTGGCTGGTCTGGCTGATGAGGAAGGCCTCGAGCGTGATCAGCAACTCGCTCTTCGGCACGTCCTTGACCTTGAAGCCGAACGCCGCGCCGACCATGCGCAGCGTGTCCTCGGCGCCGAGCTGCGTCGTCACCAGGTGCCCGGTGACGACGTTGCTGCCATGCAGGCTCTCGATCAGCGTGCGCAGGATCGTCGTCTTGCCCGCGCCGATCTCGCCGGTGATGACGACGAAGCCCTCGTTGCGCGAAACGCCGTACTCGAGATAGGCCTTGGCGCGACTGTGCTGCTTGCTGCCGAAGTAGAAGCGCGGGTCGGGAATCAGCTGAAAGGGCTTGCTGGACAAGCCGTAGAAGGCTTCGTACATGAGGTCAGAACTGGTGTGTGAACGTGCCGGTCACGGCATGTTCGATGTAGGGGTTCGAGGAGTCGTCGAACTGGGAACGACGCACGCCCAGCGAAACCGCTGTTCGATCGCTCAGGCGCGACAACCACACGGCGTTCAGGCTGGTGAAGGTGTTGTATCTACCGTCGGCGTCGCGCTTGGTTCGACGCGCCTCCGACGTCAGGTTCACGGAATCGATCGCCGATACCTGGTGCGACACCGTGACTCGCAGGCCGCGTTCCGACACCGGACCGAACGAGAGGTCGTCGATCCCGCCACCGTCGACGCCGATACGCTCACTGCGCGTTGAAAACAGCGCTGCCAGGTAGGTCGTGCGCTGGCCCTGCAGGGTCCAGGACAGCTCCTGACGTCGATCCAGCGAGACACCCGAGGTCACGACACCGCCGCCGATGACCTCGTCGGCGGCGATCCCGGCCCGGTCCAGGAACGAACGCACGAGCGTGTCCCGCAAGGCGGGATCGGGTTGCTGGCTGGCGAAGAGCGCGAAGAACAGGTCGTAGGCGAGAATCCCTTGTCCGCCGCCGCCACTGCCCTGGTTGAGTCCGTCGTTGACATCACGTGAGTCCGTGAACCGGAACACCGACCGGCGCCAGCGGTGCTGGAGCAGGATCGCGTGCGAATCGCCGAAGGCGCGCCGATCCGCCGAGAGCGACACCACGGTGCGCTGACTCGGAATCCATTTCACCGTGCCCCCCCAGTTGGCGTACCGCTCGGGGAAGACGGAGGTCAGGTTGGTCCGCTCTTCGCCGCCGCGAATGGCGAACTGCCAGTCGATGTCCGGCCGCCAGAGCAGCGAAGCGATCTGTCGATCGGTCGTGATCCTGCGGCCGCGCTGGAACTGTAACTCGTCACGGGTGGCGTCGAGCGCCCAGCCCACGCGACCCTCGCGGCTCGAACCCAGCCCGAGCGCGACGCGGTTGCCCGTCGAAGAAGCCTGCGTCGACGTGTCGGTCCATGAGGCCTCCGCAGAGGCCCGCGCGAGCACGACCCCCGCGATCTCGGTGTGCGCTTCCGGTGCGATGCTGAAACGCCGGAACGTGCCCTGGTCAGGATCTCCGGTGGTACCGAGCGCGAACTGCGGTGCGAAGGCAGACGACCGGGCAGCCGAAATGTCGCCGAACAGGTTGATCGACACATGATCCGGAACCAGGTCCACGCGCACCCGCGCGGACAAGGCCTCGGAGAACGACACATCGGAACGGCGGCCGAGGCGAACCGTGGCCGTCGGTGCGTAGCTGACGTCGCCCTGCACACGTCCCGACCGGCTCACCACCCTGATCCGTGGCGTGATCGAGGTCAGCGAGTACAGGCCGTTGACGTCCAGGCCCCCGCCTCGCTGACGATCGACGACCGAATGACTGATCAACAGGCTGGG
>JBDTUO010000244.1:0-5195 GCA_040007675.1 Rubrivivax sp. | reverse complement strand
TACGCCGCCGTGCCGCTCGCAGGCATCGCCCCGCCGCCCGATCTCGACATCGCGCACATCGGCGAACTTTGCGATCGCACGCTCGACGACTTCCTGCCCGCGCCGCACACGGGCAAACCTTCCACGTCATGAACAAGGAACGCACATGTCACCCCATCAAGCGAACGCGACCCGTCAATTGCACGATCTCGGCCAGAGCCTGTGGCTCGACAACATCACCCGCACGCTGCTCGACGACGGCAGCCTGGCGCGCTACATCGCGCACTACTCGATCACCGGCCTGACCTCGAACCCGAGCATCTTCGACGCCGCGATCGGCGACGGCGCAGCCTATGACGCTGCCATCCGCGCCAAGACCAAGGCCGGCCTGGCAGGCGAGGCACTGTTCATCGAACTCGCGCTGGAAGACCTGCGTCGCGCCGCCGATCTGTTCCGGCCGGTGTTCGACGCCACCGACCACGTCGATGGCTGGGTTTCGATGGAAGTCTCGCCGCTGCTCGCTGCCGACACCGCCGGCTCGATCGCGGCGGCGCGCAGCATCCACCATCAGGCGCAGCGCGACAACCTGTTCGTCAAGATCCCGGGCACCCCGCAAGGGGTGCCGGCGATCGAGGCGGCGATCTTCCTCGGCGTGCCGATCAACGTGACCTTGCTGTTCTCTTGCGCGCAGTACCAAGCGTCCGCGGAAGCCTACCTGCGCGGTATCGAGCGCCGCATCGAAGCCGGGCTCGATCCGCGCGTGAGTTCGGTCGGCTCGCTGTTCGTGAGCCGCTGGGACGTGGCCGCCAACCCGCAACTGCCCACCGAGTTGCACAACCGCCTGGGCATCGCGGTCAGCCAGCAGACCTACCGCGCCTACCGAGCCATGCTCGCATCGCCGCGCTGGGCCAGGCTTGCCGCCGCCGGGGCCCGGCCGCAGCGGCTGCTGTGGGCCAGCACCGGCACCAAGGACCCGGCCGCATCCGACACCTTGTACCTCGACGCGCTGGCCACGCCCGACACCATCAACACGGTCCCCGAGAAGACGCTGCGTGCGTTCGCGGACCACGGCCAGGTGCGCGGCGTGATGTCGAGCGACGGCGGCGACGCCGACGCGGTGCTGGCGCAGATCGCCAAGGCCGGCGTCGACATCGATGCGCTCGCCGCGAAGCTGCAACGCGACGGCGCACAGGCGTTCGTCAAATCGTGGCAGCAGTTGCTGCAGCGCATACACGCCAAGGCGGGCGCCCTCGTCGATACCCAAGCGCCTGCGGCGCCATGAGTCGCGACCACCTCACCGCGCTGGCGCCGTGGCGGGCCCTGCAGCGCCACGTGGCGCAGATCGGCGCCCGCCATCTACGTGAGTGGTTCGCCGCCGATCCCCGGCGCGGCGAGCGTTTCGTCGCCGAGGGCGCGGGGCTGTACCTCGACTATTCGAAGCAGCGCATCGACGCGCCGGCCCTGCTCCTGCTGTGCGAACTGGCGCAGGCCTGCGAGTTGCCGCAGCGCATCGAGGCGATGTTTCGCGGCGCGCGGATCAACGCCACCGAACACCGCGCGGCGCTGCATGTCGCGCTGCGCGCGTCGCAGGGTGAGCACATCGAGGTCGACGGCCGCGACGTCGTGCCCGAGGTGCACGCGGTGCTCGACCGCATGGCCGCGTTCAGTGCGCAGGTGCGCAGCGGCGCCTGGACCGGCCACAGCGGCAAGCCGATCCGCAACGTCGTCAGCATCGGCATCGGGGGCTCCGATCTCGGGCCGGTGATGGCGTTCGAGGCGCTGCGCGCCTACAGCCGGCGTGACATGACGTTTCGCTTCGTCTCGAACGTCGACGGCACCGATTTCATCGAGGCCACGCGTGACCTGGACGCAGGAGAAACGCTGTTCATCGTCTGCTCCAAGACCTTCACGACGCTGGAGACGCTGACCAACGCGCATGCCGCGCGCGCCTGGTGCCTGAGCGCGCTCGGCGACGAGAAAGCCATCGCCCGCCACTTCGTCGCCGTGTCGACGAATGCGGAAGCGGTCGCGAAGTTCGGCATCGACACCGAGCAGATGTTCGGTTTCTGGGACTGGGTCGGTGGCCGCTACTCGATGGATTCGGCGATCGGCCTGTCGACGATGCTGGCGGTCGGCGCGGAGCGCTTCCGCGAGATGCTGGCCGGCTTCCGTGCGCTCGACGAGCACTTCCGCCGCACGCCGCTCGAGCGTAATCTGCCGGTGCTGATGGGCCTGCTGGCGATCTGGAACAACAACTTTCTCGATGCCGCCACGGTTGCGGTGCTGCCCTATGAACAGTACCTGAAGTGTTTTCCGGCCTACCTGCAGCAGTTGACGATGGAGAGCAACGGCAAGCACGTCACGCTGGACGGCGCGCCGGTGGACTACGCCACCGGGCCGGTTTACTGGGGCGAGCCGGGCACCAACGGCCAGCACTCGTTCTACCAACTGCTGCACCAGGGCACGCGCATCGTGCCGTGCGACTTCATTGGCTTCGGCCAGCCGCTGAACCCGCTCGGAGATCAGCACGACCTGCTGATCGCCAACCTGATTGCTCAAGGCGAGGCGCTGGCGTTCGGCAAGACCGCTGACCAGGTACGCGCCGAAGGCACGCCCGAGGCGCTGGTGCCGCACCGCTGCTTCGAGGGCAACCGGCCGAGTAGCACCATCCTGGCGCCGCGACTGACGCCGCATGCGCTCGGCGCGCTGGTCGCGCTGTACGAGCACAGCGTGTTCGTGCAGGGTGTGATCTGGAACATCGACTCGTTCGACCAGTGGGGCGTGGAGCTCGGCAAGGAACTCGCGCAGACGACGCTCACGGAGTTGACTGCTTCGAGCGAACCGGCGCTCGGCCATGACAGTTCGACCAACGCGTTGATCCGCCGCTACCGCCTGCTGCGCAGCCAGCGGACTTCGAGAGTCAATGAATGAGGCAGCAGATCAGCGCGCTCGCCGGCAAGCCGGCCCCAACCTCCATCCTCGTCGATGTGGCCAGGCTGCTGGCCGCGTACACCGACCTGAAACCCGACCCCGGCGTGGCGGCGCAGCGCGTCGCGTTCGGCACCTCGGGCCATCGCGGCAGTTCGTTCAGTCGCAGTTTCAATGAGCAGCACATTCTCGCAATCAGCCAGGCGATCTGTGAGTACCGCGCCGGCCAGGGCATAGCCGGGCCGCTCTTCATCGGCGTCGACACCCACGCGCTGTCGCATCCGGCGTTCGAGACCGCGCTGGAAGTGCTGGCCGGTAACGGCGTGCACACGATGATCGCGTCCGATGGCGAGTTCACGCCGACGCCGGCCGTCTCGCATGCGATCCTGGTCCACAACCGCGACCGCACTGCGGGGCTGGCCGACGGCATCGTCATCACGCCGTCGCACAACCCGCCCGACAGCGGCGGCTTCAAGTACAACCCGCCCAACGGCGGCCCGGCCGACACCGACATCACCGATTGGGTGCAGGACCGCGCCAACGCCCTGCTCGAGGCTGGCCTGAAGGGCGTGCGGCGCCTGCCGCTGGCGCAGGCACGCCAGGCCGGCACGACGCACGAGCACGACTACCTGAGCGCGTATGTCGAAGACCTCGGCAACGTGGTCGACTTCGATGCGATCCGCGCCGCCGGCATTCACATGGGCGTCGATCCGCTCGGCGGTGCCGGCGTGCACTACTGGGCGCGGATCGCCGAGCAGTACCGGATCGACCTCACCGTAGTCAACGAGCAGGTCGATCCGCAGTTCGCGTTCATGACGGTCGACTGGGACGGCCAGATCCGCATGGACCCGTCGTCGCCCTGTGCGATGCAGCGGCTGATCGCGCTGGAGGATCGCTTCGACGTCGCGTTCGCGTGCGACACCGACCACGACCGCCACGGCATCGTCACCCGCAGCGGCGGTTTGATGGCGCCGAACCACTACCTCGCGGTGCTGATCGACTACTTGTTTCGCAGCCGCCCGCAGTGGAGCGCGCAGGCAGCGATCGGCAAGACGGTGGTCAGCACGGCGCTGATCGACCGTGTGGTCAAGCGCCTCGGCCGCACACTCTTCGAGGTGCCAGTCGGCTTCAAATGGTTCGCGCCGGGGCTGTTCGACGGCTCGCTCGGCTTCGGCGGCGAAGAGAGCGCCGGCGCCTCGCTGCTGCGCCGCGACGGCGCGGTCTGGACGACCGACAAGGACGGGCTGGTGCCGGCGCTGCTCGCGGCCGAGATCACCGCGCGCGGCGGCCGCGACCCGGCCGAGTTGTACGCGCAGCTCGCGCGCGAACTCGGTGACCCGGTGGCCGACCGTGTCGAGGCCACGGCCACGGCCGCGCAGAAGGCCAGGCTTTCAAAGCTCGCGCCGGATCAATTGAAGAGCGATCAACTCGCCGGCGAGAAGATCGAGCAGGTGCTCGACCACGCGCCCGGCAACCACGCGCCGATCGGTGGCATCAAGGTGATCGCCGCGAACGGCTGGTTCGCCGCGCGGCCCTCGGGCACCGAGGCGATCTACAAGATCTATGCCGAAAGCTTCAAAGGCCAGGCACATCTGCAGCGCCTCCTGACGGAAGCGCAGGGCATCGTCGACGCGGCGCTCGCCTGATCTGCCGTCACCCTCGAAGGAGAGCCTCATGTCTTCTGACCCACTCGACCGCCAATGCATCGACATGCTGCGCTTCCTCGCGGTCGACATGGTGCAGCGCGCCGACAGCGGCCACCCCGGCCTGCCGCTCGGCGCCGCACCGATGGCGTATGCGCTCTGGGCGAAGCAGCTCCAGCACCACCCGGCCGACCCGCAATGGGCCGATCGTGATCGTTTCGTGCTGTCGGCCGGGCACGGCTCGGCGCTGCTGTATGCCTTGCTGTTCGCAACCGGCTACGACCTCTCGCTCGACGACCTGAAGCAGTTCCGACAGTGGGGCAGCAAGACGCCGGGGCATCCCGAGCGCGGCCACACGCCGGGGGTCGAGGTGACGACCGGGCCGCTCGGCCAGGGCCTGGGCAATGCGGTCGGCATGGCGATCGGCGAGGCCCAATTGGCAGCGCGCTACAACCGCGACGGCCACACCGTGATCGACCACCGCACCTGGGTCATCGTCAGCGACGGCGACCTGATGGAAGGCGTGGGAGCCGAGGCCGCGTCGCTCGCCGGCCACCTGAAGCTCGGCAAGCTGGTCTGCCTGTACGACGACAACGCCGTGACCTTGTCGGCCGGCACCGACATGACGTTTACCGAGGACCGCGC
>JBDTUO010000243.1:0-5249 GCA_040007675.1 Rubrivivax sp. | reverse complement strand
ACGGGTAGGTCGACCGGAACGCTCACGGATGCTCGCATGAACCTGGATCGCAATCAGACCGTGGCGGCACCGCTTTGCGCCATCGATCCGATCTCGCAGGGTTGCTATGCGGTGCCCAGGCAATTGACTGGCGGCCATCTGGCCTTGTACTGCGTAGACGTTGAGATCATCGCCGCATGGCAGTCGGCATCGGCATGGCGGCCAGCGATCCGCCGCTGGCAGCACCTTCTGTGGCGGCCGAGGCAGGGAACCCGGGCGACTTTCCGCCGCCCGGGTCCGTCCTGCCGAGACTCAGTTGTTCAGCAGGATCTGCAGGATCACGCCGGTAGCGATCGCGGCGAGCACGTAGTCGCCGCCGGTCTGCACCCAGTGGTATCCCCGCGGGGGCGCATACAGGTGGTGCAAGCGCCAGTTGTCGACCACGTACTGGCGGGAGCGGTACTCGCGCGGCAGGTAGCCGCCGCGGCGGAAGTCGTGCCTCGGGCCCGCGCCACGCCAGTCGCCGTGGCGGTCGCGCGCTTCGCCGCGGTTGTTGTAACCCTGGTCGCCGCGCCGGCCGTCGCGATAGGCTCGGCCTCTGTCGGCGTCATGGCGGTCTCCGCGGTCTGCCCGGTACCCGCGGTCATCCCGCTGGTGCCGATCGTCGCGGCGGTCGTCCCGGCGGTCGCGGTCGCGGCCCTGCGCTGACGCGAGGCTGCCGAAGCCCATGGAGAGGGCGAGCAGAATGATGCCGAGGCGTCGGAAGTGCGTCATGCGGGTCTCCTGAGCAATAGAGGTTGACGATCCTGCGCTTTACAACGCGCCGGCCACGTAGGCGCCGACCCGCTTTACTGAAGGTTTACGAGCGCGCGCGCGCCCACCCCGCACCTCGGCACGTCGAACGGCCGGCGCGGTGGCGCTGGTCAGGCCTGCCGAGCTGGGGAAAGCTTGGCGGGTCTCGAAGTCGCCAACGGTGGCACGGTTCGGCATCGTGGGAATCTCCTCATCTGGTGGGGGCGGGCGGGGTGGTCGGCGGTGGGTGCACCCGCCGCAGCATAGGAGTCTGGCAGCGGCGCGTTGCATGAGCTCCCACTCGGCGGCGGGGTATCGTCGGCGCCGGCGGGGAACCTTCGCGGTGTGCGCGGGTCTCTCGCCGAGCTTTCCGCCGACGCGCGGACTCTCCCGTCAGGACCGCCCTCCGATGCCCACGACACCGCCTCCACCCGTTCGCTCGTCGCTGCCATGCGCCGTCCTCGTGACCCTGGCTGCGGTGGCCGTGCTGGCGACCGGCGTCGTCAGCCGCGCCGCGGCGGCGGCCGCGCCGCCGGCAGCGGGGACCGCGCTGCCGGCGGCCCTCGACCTGGCGTCGGTGCCGCCGCGCGACCCGGCGCCGAACGACTTCTCGCAGCTGCGCCGGCTGGTGCTGCCGAACGGCATGAAGGTGCTGCTGCTGTCGGACCCGAAGCTGAACGTGAGTTCGGCGTCGGTCGCGGTCGGTGTCGGCAGCCTGAGCGACCCGCAGCAGCGGCAGGGCCTGGCGCACTACCTGGAGCACATGCTGTTCCTGGGCACCAAGAAGTACCCGTCCGACGCCGAATTCAACGAGTACCTGCAGCGCAATGGCGGCTACTCGAACGCCTACACCGCGCGTGACCGCACCAACTACCACCTGGAGGTGCGGCCGCAGGCGTTCGAAGGCGCAATCGACCGCTTCTCGCAGTTCTTCATCGCGCCGCTGTTCACGCCGGAGTTCAACGAACGCGAGGTCAACGCGGTCAACTCCGAGTACCAGAAAAACCTCGAGAACGACGACTGGCGCGAGTTTGCACTGCGCAACACGGCGGTGCGGGAGGGCCACCCGGCGCGCAACTTCAACATCGGCAGCCGCGAGACCCTGACCGGCACCACGCAGGAAGAGTTGCTGGCCTTCCACAAGCGCTACTACAGCGCCAACCGCATGACGCTGGCGCTGACCGGCCCCGAGAGCCTGGACCAGCTCGAACAATGGGCGCGCAGCTACTTCGCGCCGGTGGCCAATGCCGAGCGGCCCGAATTGCACTACCCGCCGGACTACCTGCCGCAGAAGGCCGCGCTGCGCATCCTGCGCATGGAGCCGGTGACGGACCTGCGGCGCATGACGCTGAGTTTTTCGCTGCCCGACCTGCGGGGCGATGTCGGCAGCAAACCGGCGGAGCTCGTCGGGTTCGTGCTCGGCCACGAAGGCGCCGGCGGCCTGTTGTCGGTGCTCAAGCAGGAGGGGCTGGCCACCGGCCTGTCCGCCGGTGCCGAAGCCGAGACGCCCGACTACGGCTCGTTCGACCTGCAGGTCAGCCTGACGCCCGCCGGGCTGGAAAACTACCCGCGCGTGCTCGCCCTGACGTTCGCGGCGATCGAGCAGATCCGGCGCGACGGCCTGCCCGAGTACCTGTTCCGCGAGCGCCGCACGATGGCGGCCCTCGACGAGCGCTACCGCGACAAGGGCGAAGGCGCGAACCGCGCGGTCGCGCTGGCCAACGCCGCGATGGACTACCCGCTGGAGATCGCCGAACGCGCCCCGTACCTGTGGCTGCAGCCCGACCCGGCCGCGATCCAGCGCGTGCTCGACCGGCTGCGCCCGGACAACCTGCTCGTCACGCTGGTCGCCAAGGGGCTGCCGACCGACCGCACGGAATCGAACTTCGGCACCCGCTACAGCTATGCGGAGGACGCCGGCGCCGCCTACACCGCGCTGTCGAACCCGCCGGTCGTCGCGGCGCTGAAGCTGCCGCCGCCCAACCCCTACGTGCCCGAGCGCACCGCGCTGCGGCCGCTCGAGCCGGCCCACCTGATCGACGAGGCGGCGTTGAGCGTGTACCACGCCCAGGACACCGAGTTCCAGCGCCCGCTGCTCGCGCACGTGATGCGCTTCGTGCTCCCGCGTTCGATGGCCAGCCTGCGCAACGTGGCGCTGATGAACCTCTACGAGGCCTGCGTGCGCGAGGCACTCAACGAGCGCAGCTACGTCGCCGCCGAGGCCGGCTTGCGTTTCACGTTCCAGGCCGCGCTCGACGGCGTGCAGCTCGGGGTGGACGGCTACGACGCGCGCGCCGGCCGGCTGCTCGATGAAGCGGTCGGCGCACTGCGCGACTGCCCGCTGGCGCCGGCGCGCTTCGAGGCGCTGAAGGACAGGCGGGTGCGCGAGCTCGCCGCCTTCAGCCGGGCGGACGCGTACCAGACCCTGCTCGAATCACGCCGCCGACTGGTGCGCGAGTTCCACTGGCGGCCCGACGAGGTGTTGCCGGTGGTGCGCACGCTGACGCTGGCCGACGTGCAGGCGTTCGCGCGTTCGCTGTACGCACGCGGCCGGATCGAGGCGCTGAGCCTCGGCAACGTCGGCGCCGACGCCACGACCACCGCATGGCGGCGCGTCGCCGCGGTGCTGCAGCCGCAGCCGGTGCCGTCGGCGCAACTGCTGCGCCGGCGCCTGCTGGTCACCACGCCCGGCGAGACGCTGCGCACCTCGGAGACGCTCGAGGTCAACAACTCGGCCTACCGGCGCGAGGCGGTGCTCGGCCCGGACACGCCGGAGCTGCGCGCAGCCACGCTGGCGCTGGCGGCCTTCATCGGCCCGCCGACCTACAACGAGCTGCGCACCCGCCAGCAGCTGGGCTACATCGTGTTCGGCGGTGCCGGCAACGAGGTCGACAGCAACTTCGCGTACTTCATCGTGCAATCCGGTGACCACGGCGCCGACGTGCTCGAGCAGCGCACCGACGCCTTCGCGCGTACCTTGCCGGACCTGCTGGCAGCCTTGCCGCCGGAGGGTTGGCAGGCGATCGTCGCCGGCGTGCGCTCCAAGCTCGAGGAGCGCGACAAGTCGATCGCCGAGCGCGCCGGGCGGCTGTTCGAGCTCGCCTACGAGCGGCACGCCGACTGGCAGCGGCGCGAGCAGACGCTGGCTGCACTGTCGACGCTGACCCAGGCACGCACGACCGAACTGCTGCGCGCCGCCCTGGCGCCGGCCACCCAGCGCTCGCGCAGCCTGCTCGGCTTCGCGCGCGAACACCGGGCGGCCACCGAAGGCACGGTCACCGTGCGCGACCCGGTGGCCTGGAAGGCCAGGCAACGCTACCAGTGAGTGCGACGCCGCGCCGAGCGCCCTGACCGCAGGCTCAGCCCTTGGTGCGCGGCACGCGCCCGAGCAGGTAGAACTGATCGTTCGGCCGCATCGCCGTCAGGTTGGCCATGCGGTTGGACAGGCCGAAGAAGGCGGTGATCGCGCCGATGTCCCAGATGTCCTCGTCGCTGAAGCCGTGTGCGTGCAGCGCCGCGAAGTCGGCGTCGGCTACCGTATGCGAGGCCTCGCAGACCTTGAGTGCAAAGTCCAGCATCGCGTGCTGGCGCGGCGTCAGGTCGGCCTTGCGGTGGTTGACCGCCACCTGGTCGGCGATCAGCGGATTTTTCTCGTACACGCGCAGGATCGCGCCGTGCGCCACCACGCAGTACAGACAGTGGTTCGCGGCCGAGGTGGCGACGATGATCATCTCGCGCTCGCCCTTCGTGAGCCCGCCGTCCTTCAGCAGCAGCGCGTCGTGGTAGGCGATGAAGGCGCGCCACTCGGCCGGCCGGTGTGCGAGGGCGAGGAACACGTTGGGCACGAAACCGGCCTTGTCCTGCACCTCGAGGATGCGGGTGCGCAAGTCCTCCGGCAGGTCTTTCAGCTCGGGCACCGGATACCGGGAGACGGCGGGCAGGGCGGCGGCGGTCGGGCTGGACATCGGCGGGGCTCCTTGTGTTTCAGGTCTTGAACTGCAGCGCGTGCAGCCGGGCGTACAGCCCGCCGTGGGCGATCAGCTCGGCGTGCGTGCCCTGCTCGACGACGCGGCCGGCCTCGATCGCGACCACACGGTCGGCGTGTTCGATCGTCGACAGCCGGTGCGCGACGACGATCGTCGTGCGGCCGCGCATCAGCACCTCGAGGGCGGCCTGTACCGCGCGCTCGGACTCGGTATCCAGCGCCGAGGTCGCCTCGTCGAGGATCAGGATCGGTGCGTCCTTGCAGATCGCGCGCGCAATCGCCAGGCGCTGGCGCTGACCGCCGCTGAGCTCGCTGCCATTGTGGCCGATCACGGTGTCCAGGCCCTGCGGCATCGACTCGACGAAATCGAGCAGGTGGGCGCCACGCAGCGCGTCGCGCACCTGCGCGGTCGACACGTCGGCGCCGAGCGCCACGTTCGCCGCCACCGTGTCGTTGAACAGCACGACGTCCTGGCTGACGAGCGCGAACTGGC
>JBDTUO010000242.1:0-5267 GCA_040007675.1 Rubrivivax sp. | reverse complement strand
TCGCCATGCAGCGCTCGCCGGCCGAGCCGTAGGCGCTGCCGATCAGCGCGTCGACCGCCTGGTCGAGGTCGGCGTCGGGCATCACGACCATGTGGTTCTTGGCGCCGCCCAGCGCCTGCACGCGTTTGCCGTGCCTGGCGCCGGTCTCGTAGATGTGCTGCGCGATCGGCGTGCTGCCGACGAAGCTGATCGCCTGCACGTCGGGGTGGGCGAGCAGGGCGTCGACCGCGAGCTTGTCGCCCTGCACGACGTTGAACACGCCGTCGGGCAGGCCGGCATCGTGCAGCAGCCCGGCCATGAAGACGGCGGCCGAGGGGTCGCGTTCGCTGGGCTTGAGGATGAAGGCGTTGCCGCAGGCGAGGGCGACCGGGAACATCCAGCACGGCACCATGCACGGGAAGTTGAACGGCGTGACGCCGGCAACGACGCCCAGCGGCTGGCGCAGCGTCCAGTTGTCGATCCCGGTGGAGGCCTGGTCGCTGAAGTCGCCCTTGAGCAGTTGCGGCACGCCGCAGGCGAACTCGACGATGTCGATGCCGCGCATGACTTCGCCCTGGGCGTCGCTGAAGACCTTGCCGTGTTCGGCCGTGATGATGGCCGCCAGGGTGTCCTTGTGGCGGTTCATCAGCCCGAGGAAGGCATTGAGCACGCGCGCCCGGCGGATCGGCGGGGTGTCGCCCCAGGCCGGCTGGGCGGCGAGCGCGGTGGCCACCGCGGTGTCGACGTCGGCGGCATCGGCCAGCCGCACCTGGCGCGCGACGGCGCCGCTGGCCGGCTGGTACACCGGCTGCAGCCGCGTGCCGTGGCCCGCGGTGACCTGCCCACCGATCCAGTGGCCGACTTCGCTGCTCTGCGTGAAGGGTTCGGGTGCGCCCATGGGGTTGTCTCCTGCGATGCTCGAGCATCGAGTCTATGCCGCCGGCTGCCGTGTCCGGCGCGCGTCCGGCGCGCGGGCGCCGGAGCGCGCAGGTGACAATGGCCGCATGCCGCGCGACCTCATCCCCGCAGACGCCGCGCCCGACGCCGAGATCGACGCGCTGCAGGCGCTGCTCGACGCCGTGCCGGCGCCACTCGAACCGCTGGGCGTGTCGGCGCTGGACGGCTTTCTGTGCGGCGTGATCCTGCAACCCAGACCGGTGCCGGCCGAGCAGTGGCTGGCGCGTGCGCTGGACCCCGACGGTCGGCCGCCGCCGCCCGGTTGGGACCCCGCGCCCCTGCAGGCCGCGGTGCACCGCCGGCACGCGGCGCTGCTGCACTCGATCGACGCCCGTGCGTGGTTCGACCCGTGGATCTTCGCGCCCGACGGCGACGATGGCGGCGGCGACGACGACAGCCCTCCGCCCACGGAGAGCGTGCTGCCGTGGGTCACCGGCTTCGCGCTCGCGCTGGACCTGTTTCCGGCCCTCGCGGCGGTGAACGATCCCGAACTGGTCGAGCCGCTCGCGCTGCTGTACCTGCACTTCGACCCCGCCGACCTCGAGGACGCCGACGCGCTGCTCGCCGTCATCGACACGCTGGAGCCGCCGACCGACCTCGGCGAGGCGGTGCAGGACCTGGTGCGCGCGCTGATGCTGATCGCCGACGTCACGCGGCCGCGCCGCGCACCCCCGCGCGCGACGCGGCCTGGCCCGCCGCGCGGTCGCCGGCGCTGAGCCGGCGCGCCTGCGGCGCGTCCCGGCGCGTCCCGATGTGGCGCGCATCGCACATCGCCGGGCCAGCGGGCGGCACGGCGAGAACTGCACCACGCCAGGGGCTCTGTTGACGAATTTGCACGCCTGTCACAAGGCGGACACTGTTCCTGCCCAGACTCCTCACCCGGAGCCCCCATGACCACCGGACACCTGCCACTGCGCGCCTTCCTCCACGGACCGGAGCGCCGGGGCTTGCGTTCGGCGGACATCGATCCGGCCGACATGGGCACCTGTTTCGGGATGGAGATGACGCTGGCCTCTGCCGCCGCGTCTGCCGCCTCCGTCGCTGGCGGTGCAGGCGACGGCGTGGCACGCAGCGCAGCGCCCACCCCGCGCTGGTGGCAGCGGCGCGGCCGCCGCTAGCCAGCCGCGCTTCGGGTCCGTCGGGGGCGGCTATCCCCGGCGCCTAGAATGGCGCCATGACGCGAGGGGCCTTCCGGGAGCAGGTGCTGCGCGTGCGCGAGGAGGCGATCGTCGCCAGCGTCAACCGCCTGCTGGCCGAGAAGGGCTTCGACCTGATGACGGTCGACGAGGTCGCCGCCGACGTCGGCATCGCCAAGGCCAGCCTGTACAAGCACTTCGCGTCGAAGGAGGCGCTGGCCGCGGCGGCGATGGTGCGCGTGCTGCACGAGACCGCGGCGGTGATCGAAGCGCAGCCGGAGTCCGCGGCGCCGCTCGAGCGCCTGCGCGCCGTCACGCGCTGGGCCCTGCAGCGCCAGCTCGCCGGCCAGATGCCTATCCTGCCGTCACAGAACTCGACGCTGCGCGCCGAGCTCCTGGCCAGCCGCGCGTACGTCGACGGCCTGATGCAGGTCAGCGACCGGCTGGGCGCCTGGATCGAGCAGGCCCAGGCCGAAACGGCCATCGACCCGGCCTTGCCGCCGGAGCTGGTGCTCTACACGCTGTTCGCCCGCGCCTGCGACCCGGTGCCCGGGTTCATGAAGGCGGGGGGGCGACTCGACGATGCGCAGATCGTCGAGCTCGTGCTGAAGACCTGCTTCGACGGGCTTGCGCGCCGCTGACGGCGAGCCAGGGCGCGGCGCGTTCAGCGGATCAGCAGCACCGGCACGCTGCACCTGGCGATCACCTTGGTGGCGACCGAGCCCAGCACCAGGTTGACCAGCGAGCCGTGGCCGTGCGAGCCCATCACGAGCAGCCCGTACTTGCCCTTTTCGGCGGTCTGCGCAATGACGTCGGACGCGTGGCCCACCTTGTGCACGAAGCTCGCTTGCAGCCCCTGCTTGGCGAGGAAGGGCTTGATCGGCTTGAAGACCTTGGCCGCCTCGTCGTCGTAGTAGGCGTCGAGCACGCCTTTGTCGAGCGCGGCAGCGGCCCGCGCCGGAACCGGGGCCACCGTGTGCAGCACGGTGTAGTCGTGCCCGCGGCCGGGGAAGTCGTCGTGCGCCGTCAGGTAGGCCAGCATGCGCTTCGTGAATGCGCTGCCGTCGACGGCGATCAGGATCTTCATCGGTCGGTCTCCAGTGCAGCAGGGGCGCGCAGTGTGGCACAGCGAAGTGCCGGCCCGATCCGACTTCAGACCAGGAGCAGCTTGAACGGGTCGAAGCCCGCGTCCTCGCCCTTGGACGCCAGCCCGCGCGCCTGGCAGACGACGCGGGTCTGGCCGCCGCCGGGGCGCGCGACGCGGTAGTCGTGCCGGCAATGCAGGTGGCCGTGCAGCCACAGGTCAGCCGCGGGCAGCAGGGCATCGTCGGCGTTGCAGAAACTCGCGCTACCGGGCTGTCGGCCGTAGCGGGGGTCGGCGCTGCGCAGGCTTGGTGCGAAGTGAGTAATCACAACAGTGACGTCCCACCGACCGTTCGCGGGTTCGGCGAGTGCCGCCTGCAGCCAGCCGCGACAGGCCAGTGCCTCGTCGCGCACCGCGTCGGCGTCGAACGCCCGCCCGCCGCGGGTGGCGCCCATCACACGCTGGAAGTAGGCCCCGGCGCGCAGCGCGCGCAGGTAGTCGGCGCTGCCCGGCGGACCGAACAGCTCGAAGTCGCACCAGCGCACGCTGCCGATGAATCGCACCGCGCGCCCGTCGGCGCCGCGCCGGATCACCGCCTCGCGCTCGATCAACGTGATCCCGAGCCGCGCGCAGTGCGCCCGCAGCGCGGGCCAGGCATGGTCGAGCTCGCGCCGGTCGAACTCGTGGTTGCCGGCGACGAACAGGACCGGCACCGGCCAGCCCGCGAAGCGGTCGAGGCCGGCCCAGGTGCTGTCGATGTCGCCGGCCAGCACGAGCAGCTCGGCCCCCGACGCCGCTTGCGGCTCAAAGTCCTCGGTCTCGAGGTGCAGGTCCGACAGCAGTTGCAGACGCAAGCGGGGCCCGGTGGCGGTGGTCTGTTCGTCCCAGGCTGCCGCGCGCTGCAGGCTCAGCTGGCCAGCCGCTCGCCGAGCCGTTGCCGCACCGCGCGCAGCGCCTGCGGCAGCCGCTCGCCGAGCTGACCGAACAGCTCGTCGTGCAGCGCCATCTCCTGCCGCCACGCGGCCGGGTCGATCGAGCTCACGCGCTCGTACTGCGCACGCGTGAAGTCCAGCCCTTGCCAGCGCAAGTCTTCATAGCGCGGGCTGGTGCCGAAGACATGTTCGCGCCCCGGCGCACTGCCGTCGACGCGGCCGAGCATCCAGTGCAGCACGCGCATGTTCTCGCCGTAACCCGGCCACACGAACTTGCCGTCGTCGCCCTTGCGGAACCAGTTGACGCAGAAGACCTTCGGCAGCGTCGCGCCCGCGGCCTGCAGCTTCGCGCCGAGCTCGAGCCAATGGCGGAAATAGTCAGACATGTGGTAGCCGGCGAAGGGCAGCATCGCGAACGGGTCGCGCCGCACGACGCCCTGCTGGCCAGCCGCCGCGGCGGTGGTCTCGCTGCCCATCGTGGCGGCCATGTAGACGCCTTCGACCCAGTCGCGCGCCTCGGTCACCAGCGGCACGGTCGTGCTGCGCCGGCCGCCGAACACGAAGGCGTCGATCGGCACTCCGGCCGGGTTGTCCCATTCCGGGTCCAGCACCGGGTTGTGCGTCGCGGCGACGGTGAAGCGCGCGTTCGGGTGTGCGGCCGGGCGCGGCTTGCCGTTGACGGGGTTCGCGGCGGCGATGGCCGGCGTCCAGTCACGGCCCTGCCAGTCGATCAGGTGCGCCGGCGGGGTGGCGGTCATGCCTTCCCACCAGACGTCGCCGTCGTCGGTCAGCGCGACGTTGGTGAAGATGACGTCGCGCTTCAGGGATGCCATGCAGTTCGGGTTGGTGTGCTCATTCGTGCCCGGAGCGACGCCGAAGTAGCCGGCCTCCGGGTTGATGGCGACCAGCCGCCCGTCGGCGCGCGGCTTGATCCACGCGATGTCGTCGCCGACCGTCGTCACGCGCCAGCCCTCGAAGCCCGCGGGTGGCACCAGCATCGAGAAGTTGGTCTTGCCGCACGCGCTCGGGAACGCTGCCGCGACGTGGTACTTGCGGCCCTCGGGCGAGGTCACGCCGAGCACCAGCATGTGCTCGGCCAGCCAGCCCTGGTCGCGCCCCATCGTCGAGGCGATGCGCAGCGCGAAGCACTTCTTGCCGAGCAGCGCGTTGCCGCCGTAG
>JBDTUO010000241.1:0-5298 GCA_040007675.1 Rubrivivax sp. | reverse complement strand
AGTTCTACGACCCGGTCAAGGGCATGTTCCTGCCCGACCGCTACATCAAGGGCGAGTGCCCGCGCTGCGGCGCCAAAGACCAGTACGGCGACTCGTGCGAGGTCTGCGGCGCGGTCTACGCGCCGACCGAACTCAAGCATCCGACCTCGGCGCTGACCGGTGCGACGCCGGTGCTGAAGACCAGCGCACACCACTTCTTCCTGCTGTCGTCGCAGCGCTGCGTGGAGTTCCTGCAGGAGTGGATCGCTGCGCCGGGGCGGCTGCAGCCCGAGGTGCTGAACAAGATCCGCGAGTGGTTCGCGCCCGACGAGGCCGGCCACGTCTCGCTGTCGGACTGGGACATCTCGCGCGATGCGCCCTACTTCGGCATCCGCATTCCCGACACCGACGACAAGTACTTCTACGTCTGGCTCGACGCACCCGTGGGCTACCTCGCGTCGCTGAAGAACTGGTGCGACAAGTCCGGCCGCGATTTCGACGCCCTGATGGCCGATCCGGCGCTGGAACAGGTGCACTTCATCGGCAAGGACATCGTCTACTTCCACACGCTGTTCTGGCCCGCGATGCTGCACTTCAGCGGCCGCAAGACGCCCGACCACGTGTTCGTGCACGGCTTCCTGCAGCTGTCGGGCGAGAAAATGAGCAAGAGCCGCGGCACCGGCATCAGCCCGCTGCGCTACCTCGAGCTCGGCATGGACGCCGAGTGGCTGCGCTACTACATCGCGGCCAAGCTCAACGGGCGGGTCGAGGACATCGACCTCAACCCGGACGATTTCGTCGCGCGCGTCAACAGCGACCTCGTCGGCAAGTACATCAACATCGCCAGCCGCGCCGCCGGCTTCATCGGCAAGCGTTTCGACGGCCGGGTGGCGAACGAGTTCGGTGCCGACGGCAGCGCCCTGCTCGAGGTGCTGCGCGCGCGGCACGAGGAGATCGCGGCGCTGTACGAGGCACGCGACTACGGCAAGGCGCTGCGCGAGGTGATGGCGCTGGCTGACCGCGTCAACGCGCACGTCGACCAGCACAAACCGTGGGATCTGGCAAAGCGGCCCGAACAGGCCGCCGCGCTGCACGACGTCTGCAGCGTCTGCATCGAAGCCTTCCGCGTGCTGACGGTCTACCTCAAGCCGGTGCTGCCGGCGCTCGCCGCCCAGGTCGAAGCCTTCCTGCAGGTGCCGCCGCTGCAGTGGGACGATGCGGCGCGACCGCTGTCGCCCCGCGGCACGCACTGCATCGGCGCATACCGCCACCTGATGCAACGGGTCGACCCGAAGAAGCTCGAGGCGCTGTTCGAGCCGGTGCCGGCGAACGGCGCGGCCTCGGCCGCCCCGCCCCTCGCCGTCGATCCTGCCGCTGCCGCTGCCGCCGTCACCACGGCTGCCCCGGGGGGCGAGCCGGTCGCGCCGACGATCGGCATCGACGAGTTCTCGAAGGTCGACCTGCGCATCGCGCACATCGTCGGCGCCGAGCGGGTCGACGGCAGCACCAAGCTTCTTCGGCTGACGCTGGACGTCGGCGAAGGCCGCGACGAGCAGGGCCGCCCGTTGCTGCGCCAGGTGTTCAGTGGCATCGCGTCTGCCTTCGCTCCCGAGGACCTGGTCGGCCGGCACACGGTTGTGGTCGCCAACCTGGCACCGCGCAAGATGAAGTTCGGCGTCAGCGAGGGCATGGTGCTCGCCGCCTCGCACGCCGACGAGAAGGGGTCGCCGGGGCTGTACCTGCTGGAGCCGAGCGCCGGCGCAGTGCCGGGGCTGCGCGTGCGCTGAGGGCTCTTCTGATGCGGGCAGCGCCGGGCGGCCGGGCGCCGCAATCTGGGCAATCGGCGACGGAATCTAGGCAAAGCTGCCGCAGCGCCGCGCCCGCGCGCTCGGCATTCTCGTCAGCGACGGCGCCGTGCCGTCGACCCTGAACGAGGATGCCCAATGCCCCGCTACCTGATCGAACGTTCTTTCCCCGATGGCCTGTCGATTCCGATGAACGACGACGGTCGCAAGGCCGTCGCCGGGGTTGTCGCCAACAACGCCGAGCGCGGCGTGACCTGGGTGCACTCGTACGTGACACCTGACCGCAAGAACACGTTCTGCATCTACGACGCGCCGGCGCCGGAGGCGATCCGCAAGGTCGCCGACCGCAACGGTCTGCCCGTCAGCCGCATCACAGAAGTGAGCGTGCTCGACCCGTATTTCTACCAACCGTAGGCGACCCGCTGCCGCGGACGGCGGATGCCCTGCGCCGGCCAGCCTGGGTCAGCGTCCCCAGAAGTGGCGCCGGCCCCGTACGCGCCACGTCGGACGCCGGCGCTAGTATCGGTGGGTGTCTGCCGTGCTGCTCGAACGCGACGCCCTCCTGCAGCAGCTGCAGCGCATGTTCGATGGCGCGGCAACCGGCCAGGGAAGGGTCGCGTGGATCGCGGGTGAGGCCGGCATCGGCAAGACCTCGCTGCTGCGCCGCTTCGTGCGCCAACCCGACGTCGATGCGACCCGGCCACTGTGGGGAGCCTGCGACCCGCTGTTCACGCCGCGCCCGCTCGGGCCACTGCACGACATGGCCGGTGGACTCGGCGGTGGGGTGGCGGCCGCACTGGCGCGCCACGCCGACCGCGTCGAAGTCTTCGCCGCGGTGCGCGACGCGCTGGGGCGCACACCACGCTGCCTCGTGATCGATGACCTGCACTGGGCCGACGAGGCGACGCTCGACCTGCTCGCCGATCTCGGCCGCCGCATCGACGACACCCGCACGCTGCTGTTGGCCAGTTACCGCGACGACGAGGTCAGCCCTCAGCACCCGTTGCGCCGCGTGCTCGGCGCGTTGCCCGGCGCGGCGCGACTGACCCTCGCGCCGCTGTCGACGACTGCGGTGCGCCAGCTTGCCGGGCTGCGCCGGGTCGACGTCGACGCGCTGCACCGCCACACCGGCGGCAACCCGTTTTTCGTCACCGAATGGCTGGCGTCGCTCGGCACCGTCGGCAGCGGCGGCCGGGACGACGCGCTCGGGGTGCCACCGACCGTGCGCGACGCGGTGCTCGCGCGCGCCGCGCGGCTGCCGGTCGGCGCGCAGGCGGCACTCGCGGCTGCCGCCGTCGTCGGGCCCCGCATCGAGCCCGCGCTGCTCGGACAGGTGGCAGGCGTCGACGCGGCGGCGGTCATGGCCTGCGTCGACGCCGGCGTGTTGCGCGAGTCCGGACCGGCGCTCGAATTTCGCCACGAACTGGCGCGCCAGGCGGTCCTGGCGTCCTTGTCGGCGACCCGACAACGGGCGCTGCACGCACACACGCTGCAGGTGCTGGAAGCGGCTGCTCCGGGTGAAGACCTCGCGCGCCTGGCGCACCACGCGGAGGGCGCCGGCGACGCCACCGCGGTGCGTCGCCTGGCGCCTGCGGCGGCGCGCCAGGCGCTCGCCGCCGGCGCCAGGAGCGAGGCCCGGGCACAGTTCGCGCGCGCCGTTCGCCACGCCGATGGTTTGCCCATCGCCGAGCACGCGGCCCTGCTGCAGGCACACGCGTCGGCCTGCTCGGCGGTCCAGCGTTTTCACGAAGGCATCACGAGCGGGAACCAGGCGCTGGCCCTGTGGCGGTCGATCGACGATCCCGAGCGCGAGGCCGACATGCTTTGCCAGCTGGCGTCGCTGATGGTGCAGGTCGGCTGCAACGCAGAGGCCGAGACGGCCGTCCGGCAAGCCGTGGACCTGGTGAGTGAGCACCCGGGCGGCGCGAGCGCAGCCCGCGCGTGGCGTGCCCAGGCCTGGCTGCACATGCTCGCGCGCGAGAACGACGCGGCCATTCACTGGGGCCGTGAGGCGCTCTTGCACTGCGAGGCGAGTGGCGACGCAGCGGCGATCGGCATCACGCTGAACACGCTGGGTGCGGCGACGATGCACCTGGACGACGCGGCGGGCTGCGCGCTGCTCGAACGCAGCCGCACGATCGGGCTCCAACTTGGCCACGACGGCATGGTCGTCGACGCCGACAGCAACCTCGGCTCGGCCTCCGGAGAACTGCATCGGTTCGAGCGCGCCGAGCGGTGGCTCGCGCGCGGTGTCGCGTACGCACTCGAGCGCGAGATCGAGGTCGACTACCTGCTCAGCTGGCAGGCGCTGTGCTGGCTGCACCTCGGGCGCTGGGAAGCCGCCGGCGATCAGGCACTCGCGCTGCTGGGGCCGGGTCACGAGAGTACGATCGCGCGCAACATGGCGCAGATCGCTCTCGGCCGGCTGCGTGCACGGCGCGGCGATGCGGGCGTGTGGACGGCACTGGACGACGCGTTGCGGCTCGCGCTGGCCTCTGGCCACCTGCAACGCATTGCGCCCGTGCGGGCGGCGCGCGCCGAAGCCGCATGGCTGGACGGCGAACGCCAGCGCTGCCTCGACGAGGCCGCGGCCGCATGGGCACCGGCGCTCGCGCATCGGCATCCCTGGTTCGTCGGCGAGCTGGCCTACTGGCGGCACATCGCGGGCGACACGACGATCGAGCTGCCAGCGTGTGCGGCGACCCCGTTCGCGCTGCAATGCCGGGGCGACTGGGCCGGCGCGGCTGCCGCCTGGCGCGACCTTGCCTGCCCCTACGAGGCGGACCGCGCGCTCGCCGAGGGCGACGCCAACGCGCAGCGACAGGCGCTGAGCGGCTTCGACCGGCTGGGCGCCCGGCCGATGGCCGACACCCTGCGGCGGCGGCTGCAGGTGGCCGGCGTGCGCGGGCTGCCGCGTGGCCCGCGGCGCGCGACGCGCGCCCATCCGCTCGGTTTGACCGGCCGCGAGCAGCAGGTGCTGGCGCTGCTGTGCGAGGGCTTGCGCAACGCCGAAATCGCGGCCCGCCTGTCGCGCTCGGTGCGCACCGTCGACCACCACGTCGCGGCGCTCTATGCCAAGCTCGGCGTCGATTCGCGTCACGCGGCGGTGCTTGCCGCGCAGCGGCACGGGCTGATCGCGCCGCCACCGACGGCGGCCACGACCGCGTAAGCGCGGCACCTCTCCCGTCGGGACGCGGCCAAGCGCGGCCCTGTCCGCGCCGCGTCAGGCATCGGCGCTAGGATCGGCGGCGTGTCCTGGCGCGATTCGGTCCACCGCTTCCGCCCGCGCCTGCTCGACGACCTCAAGGGTTACGACGGCGCGCGCCTCGTCGCCGACCTCGGGGCCGGCGTGACGGTCGGCGTGGTTGCGCTGCCGCTGGCGATGGCGTTCGCGATCGGCAGCGGCGTCAAGCCCGAAGCCGGCATCTTCACCGCCATCATCGCCGGCGCGCTGATCAGTGCGCTCGGCGGCTCGAGCGTGCAGATCGGCGGCCCGGCCGGCGCCTTCATCGTC
>JBDTUO010000240.1:0-5303 GCA_040007675.1 Rubrivivax sp. | reverse complement strand
TGGGAGGCGATGTAGCCGGTGGCGCCGGTGAGCAGGACGGTGGGCATCGGAGGGGTCAGACGCGTCAGGGGCGCGGCGCGGGCGGGGCAACGACGTGCAAGCGTCGACGGTAGGCGAGCCGTGCCGAACCGGCCGAGGCCGCATTGCACGCCGGGCAGCGCCCTCGACGCGGCGCCCCGCCGGAAGGTCACGCGGCCGTGCGATTGTGCCGCGGGCGAGCGATCCGCCGGGCGGTCGTGCCGCAGGTGGGCTGAGCGGCCGGCGGAGTGCGGGCACGGCGGCTGCCTACAATCCGCCGCATGCTTCAAGCCTTGCAGAACCTGCTCGCGCCGGCGGTGATGGCGCGCCTCACGCTGGTGATCAACCACGTGCTCGAGGCCGAGCCGGCGGCGCTGCAGCGATTGCGTCCGCACGCCGGACGTCGCATCGAGCTGCAGCCGCAGGCCTGGCCGTCGCTGCTGCCGGCGCCCCCGCGGCTGGCCTTCGTCGTCACGCCGGCCGGGCTGCTCGAGTGGACCGGCGCCCAGCCCGGCGCCCCCGGTTCGGCGGCGCCGCCGCCCGCGGTGCCGCCAGCCGAACTGACGGTGCGCTTCGATGCCTCGAACCCGGCGCGGTTGCTGGCCGACGCGCTCGCGGGTGCCACGCCCGCGGTCGACATCGACGGCGACGCCCAGTTCGCGACCGACGTCAACTGGTTGCTGCAGCACCTGCGCTGGGACGTCGAGGCCGACCTCGAGCGCGTCGTCGGCCCGACCGTGGCGCATCCGCTGGCGAGCCTGGGCGGCGCGCTGGCGCGCGGGCTGCGCGCGGCGCTGCAGCGCGTCGCGTCGCTGCGGCCGCGGACCTGACGCGCCGGCGCGCGCGTCGTCCCGTCCGAGCGTCCCCGGCTCCTCCCAGGCCCCGCCCCTCGATCGCGATGCGGCAGTTCGCCCGGCTGATCTTCATCGTCGTCACCGTCCTGCGTTTCGGCCTGGACGAGCTGGCCCTGTCGGGTTTTCGCCAGCGCTGGGTGCGTGCGCTGGTGCGGCTGATGACGATCGGGCGCCGTCTCGACGCGCCGCGAGGCGTGCGCCTGCGCACTGCGCTCGAGCGGCTGGGGCCGATCTTCGTCAAGTTCGGACAGGTCCTGTCGACCCGGCGCGACCTGCTGCCGGCCGACATCTCCGACGAGCTGGCGCACCTGCAGGACCGTGTGCCGCCGTTCCCGGCCGCACAGGCGCGGGTGCTGGTCGAGAAGGCCTTCGGCCGGCCGATCGAGGCCGTGTTCGACCATTTCGAGGCCGAGCCGGTCGCCAGCGCGTCGATCGCGCAGGTGCATTTCGCGCGCCTCAAGTCCGGCCGCGAGGTCGCGGTCAAGGTGCTGCGCCCCGGCATGCGCGAGGTCATCGACGACGACCTCGTGCTGCTGCACACGCTGGCCGGCTGGGTCGAACGGCTGTTCGCCGACGGCAAGCGGCTCAAGCCACGCGAAGTGGTCGCCGAATTCGACGGCTACCTGCACGACGAGCTCGACCTCGTGCGGGAGGCTGCCAACGCTGCCCACCTGCGGCGCAACATGGCCGGGCTGAACCTGGTGCTGATCCCGGAGATGGTGTGGGAGCTCTGCACCTCCAGCGTGATCGTGATGGAGCGCATGTACGGCGTGCCGATCAGCCAGATCGAGCGCCTGCGCGATGCCGGCGTCGACATCAGGAAGCTCGCCCGCGACGGCGTGACGATCTTCTTCACGCAGGTGTTCCGTGACGGCTTTTTCCACGCCGACATGCACCCGGGCAACATCCAGATCAGCCTCGACGCGCGCACCTTCGGGCGCTACATCGCACTCGACTTCGGCATCATGGGTACGCTGACCGAAGTCGACAAGGACTACCTGGCGCAGAACTTCATCGCCTTCTTCCAGCGCGACTACAAGCGCGTCGCCGAACTGCACGTCGAGAGTGGTTGGGTGCCAGCGCAGACGCGGGTCGAGGCGCTGGAAGGAGCGATCCGCGCCGTCTGCGAGCCGCACTTCGACCGGCCGCTGAAGGACATCTCGCTCGGCCAGGTGCTGCTGCGCCTGTTCCAGACCTCGCGCCGCTTCAACGTCGAGATCCAGCCCCAGCTCGTGCTGCTGCAGAAGACGCTGCTGAACATCGAGGGCCTCGGGCGCCAGCTCGACCCCGAGCTCGACCTCTGGACCACCGCCAAGCCCTTCCTCGAACGCTGGATGCACGACCAGATCGGCTGGCGTGGGCTGCGCGAGCGGCTGAAGAAGGAGGCGCCGCGCTACGCGCGCCTGCTGCCGGAACTGCCGCGGCTGGTGCACCAGGCGCTGCAGCAGCGCGCCTCGCCGCCGGCGGACTCGGCCTTGCTGCGGGCGCTGCTGCGCGAGCAGCGCGCGACCCGGAGGCTGCTGCAGGGCCTGGTCTGGGGCGGCGCCGGCTTCGTGCTCGGCGCGCTGCTGATGCGCATGTTGCTGCTCGCCGGCGGCGCCGGCGGCTGAAACCGGGCCGCACGACCACACGGCCAACGTGGGCCCACCGGTTAGAATGGAGGGTTTTTGAGCGAGGGCTTGCCGTGCCGATCTACGCCTACCGCTGCAGCGCCTGCGGTCACGCCCAGGACGTTCTGCAGAGAATGTCAGACCCCGTGCTGAGCGTGTGCCCGGCCTGCGCCCAGTCGACCTACGTCAAGCAGGTCACGGCGGCCGGTTTCCAGCTCAAGGGCTCGGGTTGGTACGCGACCGACTTCCGCAACAACGGCACCGCAGCGGCCGCGAAACCCGATGCCGACGCCGTCCCGGGCGACGACAAGGGAGCGCGCAAGGGAGACGACAAGCCCGCGTCGGCCGACGCGGGCGCCGCTGCGGGCGAGAAAAAGCCCGCCGACGCCGCGGTGCCGGCATCGTCCAGCGCGGCCACGCCATCCCCCTCGACCTCACCCGCCAAGGCGGCGACGCCGGCCGCGGCCCCGCCGCCGCCGCCGTCGGCGTCGCGCGGGTGATCAGCGTCCGGATCGCGGGGCGGTCGTGAGGAAGTACGTCGTCGCCGGGCTGATCGTCTGGCTGCCGCTGGCGATCACCATCTGGGTGCTGTCGTGGGTGCTGAGCCTGCTCGACGGCGTGTTCGGGTGGCTGCTCGGGCTGGCGCAGTCGGTGCTGCCCGCGTCGACGCACGGCGCGCTTGCGGCGCTGGCCTCCGTGCCCGGGCTCGGCGTCATCGCGATGGGGCTGGCGCTGCTGCTGACCGGCATGTTCGCGGCCAACATCGCGGGCCAGTGGGCGGTGGTGCAGGGCCACCGTCTGATGGCGCAGATCCCGATCGTCAAGTCGATCTACACCTCGGTCAAGCAGGTCTCGGACACGCTCTTCTCGAGCAACGGCAACGCCTTTCGCGAGGCGGTGCTGGTGCAGTACCCGCGCAGCGGTGCCTGGACGATCGCCTTCGTCACCGGCCGGCCGGGTGGCGAGGTCGCGCAGCGGCTGGTCGGCGACTACGTGAGCGTCTACGTGCCGACGACGCCGAACCCGACCTCAGGCTTCTTCCTGATGATGCTGCGCGCCGACGTCGTTCCGCTGCAGATGAGCGTCGACGAGGCGCTGAAGTACGTGATCTCGATGGGGGTCGTCGCGCCCCCGCTGCTGGTCCGAAACTGACCGGGCCGCGTGCGCGCCGCGGGTGCGCCCGGCCCGTCGCCTGCGCCGTTCCGAACGAGTTTGTCGCTGGAGAGCTGTTCACCATGAGAACCACCTACTGCGGCCTGGTCAGCGATGCGCTGATGGGCCAGACGGTCACGTTGATGGGCTGGGCCCACCGCCGGCGCGACCACGGCGGCGTCATCTTCGTCGATCTGCGCGACCGGGAGGGCCTGGTCCAGGTCGTGTGCGACCCCGACCGCGCCGAGATGTTCGCCGCCGCCGAGGACGTGCGCAACGAGTTCTGCCTGTGCATCACGGGTCTCGTGCGGGCGCGTCCGGCCGGCACCGAGAACGCCAACCTCACGAGCGGCAAGGTCGAGGTGCTGTGCCACACGCTCGAGGTGCTGAACCCGAGCGTGACACCGGCGTTCACGCTCGACGACGACAACCTGTCGGAGACGACCCGTTTGACGCACCGCGTGCTGGACCTGCGTCGCCCGGCGATGCAGAAGAACATGATCCTGCGCTACCGGGTCGCGATGGAGGTGCGCAAGTTCCTCGACGCCGAGGGCTTCATCGACATCGAGACGCCGATGCTGACCAAGAGCACGCCCGAGGGCGCACGCGACTACCTCGTGCCCAGCCGCGTGAACGACGGCATGTTCTTCGCGCTGCCGCAGAGCCCGCAGCTGTTCAAGCAGTTGCTGATGGTTTCGGGCTTCGATCGCTACTACCAGATCACGAAGTGCTTCCGCGACGAGGACCTGCGTGCCGACCGGCAACCCGAGTTCACGCAGATCGACCTCGAGACCTCGTTCCTCGGCGAGGAGGAGATCCGCGCGATCGCCGAAGCGATGGTGCGCCACGTGTTCCGCACCGCGCTGAACACCGAGTTGCCGGTCTACCCGGTGCTGACCTACGCCGAGGCGATGCACCGCTACGGCTCGGACAAGCCCGACCTGCGCGTCAAGCTCGAGTTCACCGAGCTGACCGATGTCATGAAAGGGGTCGACTTCAAGGTCTTCTCGACCCCGGCGTCGACCCCCGGTGGCCGCGTGGCGGCACTGCGCGTGCCCGGCGGCGGCGAGATGAGCCGCGGCGAGATCGACGCCTACACCGAGTTCGTCAAGATCTACGGGGCCAAGGGGCTGGCGTGGGTCAAGGTCAACGACGTCGCCAAGGGGCGCGACGGCCTGCAGAGCCCGATCGTCAAGAACCTGCACGACGCCGCCCTGCAGCAGACGCTGGCGCGCACCGGCGCGTGCAACGGCGACCTGATCTTCTTCGGCGCCGACCGGGCCAAGGTCGTCAACGACGCCCTCGGCGCGCTGCGGGTGAAGATCGGGCACAGCGAATTCGGCCGCACGCGCGGGCTGTTCGAGGACCGCTGGGCGCCGTTGTGGGTGGTCGACTTTCCGATGTTCGAGCATGACGCCGACGGCGCCCGCTGGGTCGCGGTGCACCACCCGTTCACGGCGCCGAAGGACGGCCACGAGGACCTGATGGACACCGACCCCGGCGCCTGCGTGTCGAAGGCCTACGACATGGTGCTCAACGGCTGGGAACTCGGCGGCGGCTCCGTGCGCATCCACCGCGCCGAAGTCCAGAGCAAGGTCTTCAAGGCGCTCAACATCGGCCCGGAAGAGGCGCAGCTGAAGTTCGGCTTCCTGCTCGACGCGCTGCAGTA
>JBDTUO010000239.1:0-5321 GCA_040007675.1 Rubrivivax sp. | reverse complement strand
CGATGTCGCTCGTGATCAGGTCGCCGGCGATCGGGATCACCGCGGTGTGGCGCACCGAGCCGTCGGTGTAGATCTGCACGTCGGTCGTGCCGGCGCCGATGTCGACCACCGCGACGCCGAGGTCCTTCTCGTCCTCGGTCAGCGTCGCGGCCGCACTCGCGCTCGGGTTCAGCACCAGGCCCTGCACCTCCAGGCCGCAGCGGCGCACGCACTTGAGGATGTTCTCGGCCGCGCTCTGGGCGCCCGTGACGATGTGCACCTTGACCTCGAGCCGCGAGCCGCTCATGCCGATCGGCTCCTTCACCTCGTGACCGTCGATGATGAATTCCTGCGGCTCGACGAGCAGCACCCGCTGGTCGTTCGGGATGTTGATCGCCTTGGCGGTCTCGACGACCCGCGCCACGTCCACCGGCGTGACCTCGCGGTTGTCGCGCACGATCACCATGCCGGTCGAGTTCTGGCCGCGGATGTGGCTGCCGGTGATGCCGGTGTAGACGCGGTCGATCTTGCAGGCGGCCATCATCTCGGCCTCTTTCAGCGCCTGCTGGATGCTCTGCACGGTGGCGTCGATGTTGACGACGACGCCGCGCTTGAGGCCGTGCGTGGTCGCGATGCCGAGGCCGGCGACGCGCAAGGCGCCGCCCGGCAGCACCTCGGCGACGACCGCCATCACCTTGGCGGTGCCGATGTCCAGCCCGACCACCAGGTCCTTGAATTCCTTGGCCATCTCAGGTCTCCCTCCGCCCCGAGGGCGCGCGGCGACGCCGGGCCGGCCGCGCCGGTCGCCGCGTGTGGTGTTCGTGTTCGATGTGTGCGTGCGTGTTCATGGGTGCTCAGTGGGTGCGCTTCGCCGGCCCGCCGGCGGTGCCGGCTGCCGACGCCGCCAAGGTCGTCACGCCCTGCAGCCGCAGCGCGTAGCCATTGGCATGGCGCAGGTCGACGCTCAGCAGCGGCTTGCGGTAGCGCTCAGTCAAGCTGCCGACGGTGCGGACAAAACGTTCGGTGCGCGCGAACACCTCGTCCTCGTCGCCGCGGCCGAGCTCGAGCACCTGGCCGGCGTCGGTCTCGACCTGCCACGAGCCGCGCGTGCTCAGCGTCAACCGGTGCGGCGCCAGGTCGTGTTCGGCCAGCACCGTCGCGAGGCGGCGGTACAAGGACCACATCGCTGCGGCGCGCTCGGACGGGCCGCGGAAGATCGGCAAGGCGTCGTCCTCGACATCGCCGATGTTGGCGTCGAACACCTCGCCGAAGCTGTTCACGAGCTGCACCGCGTCGTCCTCGCCCTGCCACAGCGCGACCGGCCGGTGTTCCTCGAGCCCCACCGCCAGCCGGTTCGGCCAGATCCGGCGCACGACGGCTGCGCGCACCCAGGGCACGGACTCGAACGCGGCGCGGGCGCGCTGCAGGTCGAGGCTGAAGAAGTTGCCGCTCAGGCGCGGCAGCGCGTTGGCGCGGACCGTCGGCACGCTGGTGCGCGCGAGCTCGCCGTCGAGCTGGATCGCGCGGATCGAGAACCAGGGCGCGCGCGTCGCCGCCCGCACGCCCGCCGCGATCAGCACGAGCACGGAGATCGCGGCGATCGCGGCGGCGACCGCGTTCATCAGCCGCACGTCGGCCGGCCACGGCACGGCGACCGGGGCGGCGGCGGGTGGGCGGGGGCGCGTGACCATGCGGTGGGTTCTTCAGACCGCGGCGGTGGTGTCGAGGGCGGCGGCCTGCAGCAGCCGCACGCACAGCTCGGGGTAGTCGATGCCGGCGGCGCGCGCCGACATCGGCACCAGCGAATGCCCGGTCATGCCCGGGCTGGTGTTCATCTCGAGCAGGAAGGGCCTGCGGTCGCTGGCGCGCAGCATCAGGTCGGCGCGGCCCCAGCCACGGCAGCCGAGCGTGCGGTACGCGGCCAGCGTCAGCCGCTGCACCTCGGCCTCCTCCGCCGGCGGCAGCCCGCTCGGGCAGTGGTAGCCGGTGTCGTCGGAGAAGTACTTGTGCTCGTAGTCGTAGTTGCCGTCCGGGGCGGCGATGCGGATCACCGGCAACGCACGCGCGTGCTCCCCGCTGCCCAGCACCGGGCAGGTCAACTCGATGCCGTCGACGAACTCCTCGCACAGCACGTCGGGGTCGTAGCGCGCGGACAACGCGACCGCGTCCTGCATCTGCCGGTCGACGTCGATCGGGCCGATCACCTTGGTGATGCCGATCGACGAGCCTTCGCGCGGCGGCTTGACGATCAGCGGCAGGCCGAGCTCGTCGGGCACCGCGATCACGCGTTCGCGCCCCTGGTCGCCCGGGGCCAGTCGCACCCAGCGCGGCGTCGGCAGGCCTTCGGCGAGCCAGACCCGCTTGGTCATCACCTTGTCCATGCAGACCGCGCTGGCCAGCACGCCCGAGCCGGTGTACGGCAGGCCCAGCAGTTCGAGCGCCCCCTGCACGGTGCCGTCTTCACCGTGGCGGCCGTGCAGGGCGACGAATGCGCGCGCGAAGCCCTCGTCCTTCAGCGCCTGCAGCGGCCGCTCGGCCGGGTCGAAGCGATGCGCGTCGACCCCGCGTGACCGCAGCGCGGCCAGCACGCCGGTGCCCGACATGATCGAGACCTCGCGCTCCGCGCTCGTCCCGCCCATCAGCACCGCCACCTTGCCGAGCGCGGCGATCGCCGGCGCCGCCGCGGTCATCATGGCGTCGCTCATGGCGTGCCTCCGAGCTGTGCCGCCAGCGCCGGCGGCACGTTGCCTATGGTCCCGGCACCCATCACGATGACCACGTCGTCCGCCTGCACGAAGGCGGCGATGGCCGCGGGCAACGCGGCGACGTCGTCGACGAAGACCGGTTCGGTGTGGCCGGCGACGCGCATCGCGCGCGCCAGCGCCCGGCCGTCGGCGGCGACGATCGGGGCCTCGCCGGCGGCGTAGACCTCGGTCAGCAGCAGCGCGTCGGCCTGCCCCATCACCTTGACGAAGTCCTCGAAGCAGTCGCGCGTGCGGGTGTAGCGATGCGGCTGGAAGGCCAGCACCAGCCGCCGGCCGGGGAACGCGCCGCGTGCCGCCGCCAGCACGGCGGCCATCTCGACCGGGTGGTGCCCGTAGTCGTCGATCAGCGTGAAGCGGCCACCCGCAGCGGCGCCTGCCACCGGCAGTTCGCCCCAGCGCTGAAAGCGCCGGTCGACCCCGCTGAAGTTCGCCAGCGCGCGCACCGTCGGCGCGTCCGCCAGCTCGAGTTCGGTCGCGACCGCGATCGTGGCCAGCGCGTTGCGCACGTTGTGCTCGCCCGGCAGGTTCAGCGTGATCTGCAGCTCCGGCATCGCGACACCGTTGCGGCGCCGGCAGGTGAAGCGCATCTGCCCGCCCGGCAACGCCCGAACGTCCACCGCGCGCACCATCGCGTCTTCGCCGAGGCCGTAGGTGACGACCGGGCGCGACAACATCGGCACGATCGAACGCACGCCGGGGTCGTCGCTGCAGACGATGGCCGCGCCGTAGAACGGCATCCGGTGCAGGAAATCGACGAAGGCGCTCTTCAGCCGCGAGAGGTCGTGGCCGTAGGTGTCCATGTGGTCGGCGTCGATGTTCGTGACGACCGCCAGCACCGGGTTCAGGTTCAGGAACGACGCGTCGCTCTCGTCGGCCTCGACGACGATGTAGTCGCCCGCGCCGAGCCTCGAATGGGCGCCGGCGCTGTTGAGCCGACCCCCGATCACGAAGGTCGGGTCGAGGCCCGCTTCGGCCAGCACGCTGGTGACGAGCGAGGTCGTCGTCGTCTTGCCGTGCGTGCCGGCGATCGCGATGCCCTGCTTCAGGCGCATCAGCTCGGCCAGCATCACCGCGCGCGGCACGATGGGCACCCGCCGCGCACGCGCCGCGAGCACCTCGGGGTTGTCGCCGCGCACCGCGGTCGAGGTCACGACGGCCTCGGCGCCGGCGACGTGCGCCGCGTCGTGGCCGATCGCGACCGCGATGCCCAGCGCCGCCAGGCGCCGTGTCGTCGCGCTGTCCGTCTGGTCCGACCCCGAGACCTGGTAGCCCAGGTTGTGCAGGATCTCGGCGATGCCGCTCATGCCGGCGCCGCCGACACCGACGAAGTGGATGTGCTTGACGGCGTGTTTCATGCGCGAGCCCCGCTGTTCGGCCGCACCAGCGTTTCGATCTCGTCGGCCACCCGTGCCGCCGCCTGCGGCCGTGCCAGTGCGCGGGCCCGTTCGGCCAGCGCACGCAGCGCGTCGCGGTCGAGCGTGCGCAGGCGCTCGGCCAGCGCGTCCGGGGTCAGTTCGGTCTGCGGCAGGTGCAGCGCTGCACCCTCAGCCGCCATGTACAGCGCGTTGTCGCGCTGGTGCGCCGTGGTGCGCACGACCAGCGGCACCAGCAGCGCGGCGACACCGGCAGCACAGATCTCGCTGACGGTGCCCGCGCCGGCGCGGCACAGCAGCAGGTCGCAGCGCGCCAGGCGCGGTGCCATGTCGTCGATGAACGGCAGCACCTCGGCGACGACGCCGGCGCGCGCGTAGGCCGCGCTGACGGCGGCATGCTGCGCCTGCCCGGTCTGGTGCGTCACGCGTGGCCGTTGCGCGGGATCGAGTTGCGCCAGCGCCTGCGGCACGGTGTCGTTCAGCACGCGCGCGCCGAGGCTGCCGCCGACGACCAGCAGTTCGAGCGGCCCGCTGCGGCCGACCCAGCGCACCGCCGGCGGCGCCAGGGCCTCGATCTCGGCACGCACCGGGTTGCCGGTGACGACCGCCCGCTTGACGCGCCGCGCATCGGCGCCGTCGAAGCCGAACGCGACCCGATCGGCCACCGGCAGCAGCGCCCTGTTGCTCAACAGCAGTGCCGCGTCGGCGTTCACCAGCAGCAACGGCCGTCCGAGCAGCGCGGCCATCATCCCGCCCGGAAAGCAGACATAGCCGCCCATGCCGAGCACCGCACTCGCCGAGCGCCGGCGCAGGATCCCGAGGCAGTCGACGAAGGCCTTCAGCAGCCGCAGGCCGCCGGTCAGCGTCTGCAGCACGCCCTTGCCGCGCAGGCCGGCAAACGCGATCGTGTCCATCGCAATGCCCGACTCGGCCTCGGCCGGCACGAGCCGGTTCTCCATGCCGCCGCGAGTGCCGAGCCAGCTGACGCTCCAGCCGCGGCGCTGCATCTCGCGCGCCACCGCCAGCCCCGGGATCACGTGCCCGCCGGTGCCCGCCGCCATCACCACGAGGTGACTCATGCGCGGCCTCCGCGCAGGACGCTGCGCGCAATCAGGCCCCTCATGCGCGGCCTCCGCGCAGGATGAGGAGGTTTTGGTTCCGGCCCGCGCGCTGCGCGCGCTTCACGTCGCTGCGCGACATGAGC
>JBDTUO010000238.1:0-5323 GCA_040007675.1 Rubrivivax sp. | reverse complement strand
GCTGTCGTGGAGCGGCTCGATGTTCGAGTACCTGATGCCGATGCTGGTGATGCCGAACTACGAGAACACCCTGCTCGACCAGACCATGCGCGGCGCGGTCGCGCGCCAGATCCACTACGGCAAACAGCGCGGCGTGCCCTGGGGCATCTCCGAGTCGGGATACAACGCCACCGACGCCCAGCTCAACTACCAGTACCGGGCCTTCGGCGTGCCCGGCCTGGGCCTCAAGCGCGGGCTGGCCGAAGACCTGGTGGTCGCGCCCTATGCGACGGTCATGGCGCTGATGATCGACCCTGAGGCGGCGGTGCAGAACCTGCAGCGCCTGGCCGACGGCGGCGTTGCGGGCCCCTTCGGGTACTACGAGGCCGTCGACTACACCCCGTCGCGCCAGCTGCGTGGCAACACCAGCGCCATCGTGCGCTCCTACATGGCGCACCACCTGGGCATGAGCCTGCTGGCGCTGGCCTACGTGCTGCTCGACCGCCCGATGCAGCGTCGCTTCGAGTCCGACCCCGAACTGCAGGCCACGTTGTTGCTGCTGCAAGAGCGCATCCCGAAGGCGGTGGCCTTTCATGAGCCGCTGGCCGAACGCGCCGAGATCCGCAGCGGGCAGCCGGATGTCGACACGCCGGTACGCGTCATCACCTCGCCCGACACACCGGCGCCCGAAGTGCAACTGCTCTCCAACGGCCGCTACCACGTGATGCTCACCGGTTCGGGCGGCGGCTACAGTCGCTGGAAGGACATCGCGGTATCGCGCTGGGTCGAAGACGGCACCACCGATGCGTTGGGCAGCTTCTGCTACCTGCGCGACATCGAGACCGGCACCTTCTGGTCGACCACGCACCAGCCGACACACTGGAAGTCGGACAGTTACGAGGCCATCTTCAGCGAAGGCCGCGCCGAGTTCCGCCGCCGTGACCAGGGCATCGATGCCTACACCGAAGTCGCCGTCTCACCCGAGGACGACATCGAACTGCGCCGCGTGCGCCTGACCAACCGCAGCCGAGTGCGGCGCAGCATCGAGGTGACCAGCTATTCCGAGGTGGTGCTCGCCACGCCGGCGTCCGATGCCCAGCACCCGGCCTTCAGCAAGCTGTTTGTGCAGACCGAGGTGCTCGACGACCCGGCGCTGATCGTCTGCACGCGGCGCCCGCGTGGCGCCGACGAACAGCCGCCCTGGATGTTCCACCTGGTTGCGGTGCATGGCGCGACGGCCGGCCCGGCTTCGCACGAGACCGACCGCGCCCGCTTCATCGGGCGCGGTCGCAGCCTGCATGCCCCCAGCGCGATGCGCGACGCGGGGCCCCTGTCGGGCAGTAGCGGATCGGTGCTCGACCCCATCGTGGCCACACGCCGCGTGATCACGCTCGACCCCGAGCAGGCGGCCGTGATCGACATCGTCTGCGGTGTCGCCGCCACGCGTGAAAGCACCCTGGCGCTGGCCCACAAGTACACCGACCGGCGGCTGGCCGAGCGGGTGTTCGAACTCGCCTGGACACACAGCCAAGTCACGCTGCGGCAGCTGAACGTCACCGAGGTCGAATCGGATATCTTTGCGCGCCTGGCCAACACGGTAGTGCATTCGCAGCCCACCCTGCGCGCCGACGCCGCCATGCTGCTGCGCAACCGGCGCGGCCAGTCGGGCCTGTGGGGTTACGCTATCTCTGGCGACCTGCCCATCGTGCTGCTGCAAGTCAGCAACGCCGGCAACATCGATCTCGTGCGCCAGATGGTCCAGGCCCACGCCTATTGGCGCCTCAAGGGGCTGGCCGTCGACCTGGTCGTCTGGAACGAAGAGCGCGACGTGTACCGCCAGCGCCTGCAGGATCAGATCCTGGGGCTGATTGCCGGCAGCACCGAATCGCACGTCGTCGATCGGCCCGGCGGCATCTTCGTGCGCCACGCCGAGCAGATCGCGGTGGAGGACCGTGTGCTGCTGCAGTCGGTGGCCCGCGCCATCATTTCCGACCGCCGCGGCTCGCTGCCCGACCAGGTGCAGCGCAGGCTGTCCGCCGAGCGGCGTGTGGCCGACCTGCTGCCGACGCGGCCCGCAGAGCGGCGTGTTGCCTACCTGGTGCCGACCCGTCTGGCCGAACCGTCGGCACCGGTGGCGGCGCATCCGGCCACGCGCGGCCTGTTGTTCTTCAACGGCATCGGCGGCTTCTCACCCGACGGCCGCGAGTACGTGATCTCGACCACCCCCGACAAGCGCCCGCCCGCGCCCTGGGCCAACGTGATCGCCAACGCGCGCTTCGGCACCGTCGTCTCCGACGGCGGCAGCAGCTACACCTGGTGCGAGAACGCGCACGAACTGCGCCTGACGCCCTGGCACAACGACCCCGTCACCGACAGCGGCGGCGAAGCCATCTACCTGCGCGACGAAGAAACCGGCCAGGTCTGGCACCCGACCTCGCTGCCCACGCCGGGCGACCTGCGCGACGAAAGCGCGGGCACGCCCTACATCACCCGGCACGGTTTCGGCTACAGCGTGTTCGAGCACGCCGAGGCCGGTATCCGCAGCGAGCTGACGGTCTTCGTGGCCCTCGACGCGGCGGTGAAGTTCTCGCGCCTGACGCTGCGCAACGACAGCGGGCGGCCGCGGCGGCTCAGCGCCACCGGCTATGTCGAGTGGGTGCTCGGCGACACCCGCTCCAAGACCGCGCCGCACATCCACACCGACCTGGTTCCAGGCGTCGGCGCGATCTACGCGCGCAACCGCTACAGCAACGACTTCGGCGACTGGATCGGCTTCTTCGACGTCGACGAGAGCGACCGTGCATTCGGCAGCATCACCTGTGACCGTGCCGAATTCATCGGCCGCAACGGCTCGATGCGGCGGCCAGCCGCTCTGCGCCGCGTCCGCCTCTCGGGCCGCACCGGGGTGAAGCTCGACCCCTGCGCAGCGATCCAGGTGCCTTTCGAGCTGGCGCCCGGGCAGACGCGCGAAGTGATCTTTCGCCTGGGCATGGGGCGCAGCGAGGACGAGGCGGAGCAGCTCGTGCAGCGATTCCGCGGCCGGGCCGCCGCGCGCCAGGCACTGGCCGACGTGAATGCGCATTGGAAGGAAGTGCTTGGCGCCGTGCAGGTCAGCACCCCGGACGCCGCGCTCAACGTCCTGGCCAATGGCTGGCTCGTGTACCAGACGCTGGCATGCCGCATGTGGGCGCGCAGCGGCTACTACCAGTCGGGTGGTGCCTACGGCTTTCGTGACCAGCTGCAAGACGCCATGGCGCTGGTGCACACCCAGCCGCAGACGCTGCGCGCGCACCTGCTGTTCAGCGCCAGCCGGCAGTTCGTGGAAGGCGACGTGCAGCACTGGTGGCACCCCCCTTCGGGCCGCGGCGTGCGAACGCACATCTCGGACGACTACCTGTGGCTGCCGCTGGCGCTGTGCCGCTATGTCCAGGCGACCAACGACACCGGCATCCTGAGCGAAGGCGTTGCTTTCCTCGACGGGCCCGCCGTCGCGGCCGACGCCGAGTCCTACTACGACCTGCCCGGCCGTTCGTCACAGTCGGCAAGCCTGTACCGGCACGCGGTGCTGGCGGTGCTGCACGGCCTGCGTTTCGGCGCTCATGGCTTGCCGCTGATGGGGGCCGGCGACTGGAACGACGGTATGAACCAGGTCGGCCACCAGGGACGGGGCGAAAGCATCTGGCTCGGCTTTTTCCTGTGCGAAGTGCTGCGCGAGTTCGCCGCGCTGGCCCGGCGCCACGGCGACGAAACCTTTGCCGAGCTCTGCGAGAGTGAACGTGAGCAGCTCGGCGAGCGCCTGGAGGCAGCCGCATGGGACGGCGACTGGTACCGGCGTGCCTACTTCGACGACGGCACGCCGCTGGGTTCGAAGGACAGCGTCGAGTGCCGCATCGATTCGATCGCGCAGAGCTGGGCCGTGCTGTCGGGCATCGGCAGCGCACAACGGGTCAGACAGGCGATGGACTCGGTGGCCGACCATCTCGTGCGACCCGAAGCCGGGCTCGTTCAACTGCTCGACCCGCCGTTCGACCGCAAGGGTCCGAACCCGGGCTACATCGCCGGCTACCTGCCGGGCGTGCGTGAGAACGGCGGCCAGTACACCCACAGCGCCGTGTGGGCCGCGATGGCCTACGCCGCGCTCGGCGATGCCCAGCGCGCATGGCAGCTGATGGACCTGATCAACCCGCTACATCACGGGCGCACACCGCAGGAGGTAGCGATCTACAAGGTCGAGCCCTACGTGGTGGCCGCCGACGTCTACAGCGTGCCGCCGCACACCGGGCGTGGCGGCTGGAGCTGGTACACCGGCTCGGCAGGCTGGATGTACAGGCTGATCGTCGAGTCGCTGCTGGGCCTGCGACTGCAGGTCGACGACGCGGGCGCATCGCTGTCGATCGAACCTTGCGTGCCTGCCGGATGGCCGGGGTACCGGGTGGACTACCGCTTCCGCCAAACGATGTACCGCATCGAGGTCGAGCTGGCGGCTGCCGACAACCTGGGACAGGGGCCGACGATCCTGGTCGATGGCGAGTTGCAACCCGGGCCCACGATCGACCTGGTCGACGACGCCGGCAACCATGAGGTGAAAGTACGGCTGTAGGGTGCGTCGTCGCGCCTACGAAGGCGCGGCGTGCGGATGCTCTCGAGGATTGGGCATGTGTCGCAGTCGACGCGCGGCGCTACCGCGCGGGCAGCGTGGCCGCATCCATGTCGAGCAGATCACCGATGCGCTCGATCGTGACATCGGCCGCCGGATACAGGCTCGCGTTGGCCGGGTCGCGGGCGTAGTGGCCCTGGTTCGGGAACACCGTCGTCAACCGATCTCGCAGCACCGCTTTCACTGCCGTCAGGAGTCGCAGCTTGTCATCGACCATGACGTAGTGGCGCGCAGGATGCAGGCGCTGAACCTCATCGAGCATCTGCTCCTTGTGCACATAGATCAGCACGCGCCCACCTACCGCGTCCCACAAGCCCGAACGCTGCACCTTGCGCGGCTGGAACACCACGTCGCCGTCGGACAGGATCACCGTCGGACCCACGCGACCGAGGTGGGCAACGACTTCGAGCGCACGCGGATACAGGCGTTCGGCGAACGGGTAGTCGATCAGGAAGCTCGACATCAACAGCAGTTGTGCATCGTCCGTTTTGCCGCGTTCCGCGTCGGCCCGGTAGCGCTGCAACGCACCCAGGTAGTCGGCGTAGCCGAGTTCGCCGCGCAGCGCCTCGAAGGCAGCCCAGTAGCGGGCCGCACTGGCAACGCCGAACGCAGCTTCGAGGTGACTTCGCAGGTCGGCGATGATCCGGTCGTTGTCGAGCAGCGTGTTGTCGACGTCGAGCAGGAACA
>JBDTUO010000237.1:0-5328 GCA_040007675.1 Rubrivivax sp. | reverse complement strand
GAACGCACCGAACGGACCGAACGCACCGAACGCACCGAAAGGCCCGAGCGGCGCGAGGCCCGCCCCGAGACGGCCGGCGACCGCGGAGCGCGTGGCCCGCGCAAGCGCGGGCCGGGCAATGACCGCGCTGCCCCGCGGGCCGGGCGCGCAGACCGGCCGCCGCGCGTCGACCCCGGCGACCGAGGAGAGCGAGGAGAGCGAGGCGAGGGTGGACCGATCCCGAATCCACTTCAGCAGACCTACGACAAGGGGGCGATGAAGCAGGCGCGCCACGAGCCGCGCGAAGGCGACGACGACGAGGACGACCACGACGGCCCGATCCCGAACCCCCTGCAGCAGACCTACGACAAGACGATCCTGCAGCGCAACCGGCCGGGGCGCGAGATGTCCGAGGACGGCCCGATCCCGAATCCGCTGCAGCAGACCTACGACAAGCGCTTTACGCAGAAGCCGCGCCCACTCGCCGGCGGCAAGGCGCGCGGCCCCAAGAACAAGGACGGACAACCCGACCCGATGCAGACCTCGGTCGGCTACATCGGTGGCGACGCCTTCCTGCGCAAGGCTGGCGGCGGTGGTGGCAACCGCGGCGGCCGCGGCGGTGGCGGCGGTGGCGGCGGTGGAGGTGGCGGTGGGAGTGGCGGTCGCCGAGGCGGCGGCAGTGGAGGCGGTGGCAGCGGAAGTGGCGGCGGCGGCGGCCGTGGCCGCGGTCGCTAGACGGCGCCTGGCGCCCGAGCCGGCGCCGCGCGCCCTGTCGCGCTAGAATTGCAGGCTTTGCCAAGTCATTGATTCAGAGAGGATTTCATGGCCATCGAACGCACCCTGTCGATCATCAAGCCGGACGCCGTGGCGAAGAACGTGATCGGCCAGATCTACGCCCGCTTCGAGGCGTCAGGTCTGCGGATCGTGGCGGCGAAGATGGCGCACCTGTCGCGCGGTGAGGCCGAGGCCTTTTACGCCGTGCACAAGGATCGGCCGTTCTTCGGCGACCTGGTGTCCTTCATGATCTCCGGCCCGGTGATGATCCAGGCGCTGCAAGGCGACGATGCCATCGCGAAGAACCGCGAGCTGATGGGAGCAACCGACCCGAAGAAGGCCGACAAGGGCACCATCCGGGCCGACTTCGCCGACAGCATCGATGCGAACGCGGTGCACGGCTCGGACGCGGCTTCGACGGCGGCGGTCGAGATCGGTTTCTTCTTCCCGGCGATGGCGGTCTACGGCCGCTGAAGGCTGTCGCCACGATGACCTCTGCCGTGATCGTCCGCGCCGACGACCGCCCTGCGGTCGGGCCGGAGGTCGTGAACCTGCTCGACCTCGACCTCGAGGCGCTGGTCGAGTGGTGCGAGGCACGGGGCGAGAAGCGCTTCCGCGCCGTGCAGCTGTTCCGCTGGATCCACCAGAAGGGCGCGGCCGACTTTGCGCAGATGTCCGACCTGGCGAAGTCGCTGCGCACCCAACTCGCCGGCACGGCCGAGGTGCGCGCGCTCGCATTGCTCGACGAACACGTGTCGTCCGATGGCACCGTGAAGTGGTTGTTCGACGTCGGCGCCGGCAACGCCATCGAGACGGTGTTCATCCCGGAGAGCGACCGCGGCACATTGTGCGTGTCGTCGCAGGCCGGCTGCGCGGTGGGCTGCCGATTCTGCTCGACCGGGCACCAGGGCTTCAGCCGCAACCTGTCGACCGGCGAGATCGTCGGCCAGCTGTGGTTCGCCGAACACCGGCTCCGCACCCGGCTGGGCATGGCGCCCGGGGCGCGCTCGGCATCGGGCGGCGTGCCCCGGCGCGCGGTGGACAACGTCGTCATGATGGGCATGGGTGAGCCGCTGCAGAACTATGGCGCGCTCGTGCCGGCGCTGCGCGTGATGCTGGACGACCACGCCTATGGCCTGTCGCGTCGGCGCGTGACGGTGTCGACGTCGGGTGTGGTGCCTATGATCGACCGCCTGCGCGAGGACTGCCCGGTCGCGCTGGCCATTTCGCTGCACGCCCCCGACGACGCGCTGCGCGACGGCCTCGTGCCGATCAACCGCAAGTACCCGATCGACGAGTTGCTGGCCGCTGCCCACCGCTACCTCGAGCGCGCGCCGCGCGACTTCGTCACCCTGGAATACTGCATGCTCGATGGCGTGAACGATGCGCCGGCGCAGGCCCGTGCGCTGGTCGACCTGATCCGCCGCGCGCAGCTGCCCTGCAAGTTCAACCTGATTCCGTTCAATCCGTTCCCGGCATCGGGGCTCGAGCGTTCGCCGCGCGAGCGCATCACGGCGTTCGCGCAGGTGCTGCTCGACGCCGGCATCGTGACCACCGTGCGCCGCACTCGCGGCGACGACATCGATGCCGCCTGCGGACAACTCGCGGGTGAAGTCCAGGACCGCACCAACGCTCGCCAGCGCTTGCACGCGCGGCGCGTGATCGACATTGTCGCCGCCGTGCCCACGGAGGCACGACGGTGAGCGCGCGGCTGATGATCGTCAGCCTCGCCGTGGCGGCGGCGCTGACGGGCCTCGGGGGCTGCGCGTCTAAATCGACCACCGAGCAGCTTCCGCAGATCAAGACCGCGTCCGACATGACCGACGTCGACCGTCGTGCGCGGCTGCGCATGGAGCTGGCGGGGGCCTACTTCGGCCGTGGCCAGTCGACCACCGCGCTCGACGAGGTCAAGCAGGCGCTGGTCGCCAAGCCGGACATGCCCGAGGCGTACAACCTGCGCGGTCTGATCTACGCCAACCTTGGCCAGCCACAACTGGCGGAGGAAAGCTTCCAGCGCGGCCTGCAGTTGAATCCGAAGGACGCCGACGCGATGCACAACTTCGGCTGGTTCCTGTGCCAGGAACGTCGCTTCCCGGAGGCCGAAGCGCTGTTCGAGCGTGCGATGCAGCAGCCGCAGTACCGCGACGTTCCGCGCACGCTGCTCGCCCGCGGTCTGTGCGAGGCGAGGGCCGGCGACCTGGCGAAGGCAGAACGCACGCTGACGCGGTCCTACGAACTCGACGCGAACAATCCCGCCACCGCGTTCAACCTCGGCGAGGTGCTGTTCCGGCTGCAGGAATTCGAGCGGGCGCGTTTTTATCTGCGCCGTGTCAATGCGCAGCCGGCCACGGCCAATGCGCAGACCCTGTGGTTGGCGGCACGCATAGAGCAGCAACTCGGCAACCCGGCCGGCGCGCGCGCGTTCGGCGAGCAGCTGCAGGAGCGTTACCCACAGAGCCCGGAGACCATGCGCTACGAACGGGGCCAGTTCCAATGACCGAAACCGACGGCGAGAAGCCGCCGAGCCGCACCCCGACGGGCGCCGGCGCCTTGCTGCGCCAGGCGCGTGAAGCGCAGGGTCTGCACATCGCCGCGCTGGCGGCCTCGCTGAAAGTGCCACCCGCCAAGCTCGAGGCGCTCGAGCAGGACCGGTTCGACCTGCTGCCCGACGCCACCTTCGCCCGCGCGCTCGCACTGACCGTATGCCGCGTGCTGAAACTCGACCCGGCGCCGGTGCTGGCGCAACTGCCGCGCGCCGGCGACGGCCGCCTGGAGCACGTCGCAACCGGCCTCAACACGCCGTTCCGCCAGCGTGCGGGTGCCGCCGATCCGACGGCGGGTGGGATGCTGCTGCACAACCCGGTGCTCTGGATCGTCGCGCTGCTGCTCGCCGGCGCCGCCGCGATCTACTTCTGGCCGCGCACCGTCGATGGCGCAGTGACGTCGGCGGCGGTCGACGGGGCGACGGCTGCGGGTGCAGCAGCGTCGGCGACCGACGCCGGCCTGCCCGATTCGGTGCCGGCGCCCAGCGCGGAAACGGCGCTGCCGGTGCCGGCCGACGGCGCCGCGACCCCGGCCGGCGTGCCGGCCGAAGCCGCGTCCGCCGCTGCTGACGGTACCGTCGCGCCGCCGCTGTCAGTGCGGGTGCGCGAGACCAGCTGGGTCGAAGTGACCGATGCCGGCGGCAGCACGCTGCTGTCGCGTACCGTCGCTGCCGGCGAGACGGTCGTGCTGGACGGACGATTCCCGATGCGGCTGACGATCGGCAATGCCGGGGCCACCGAGGTGCTGCGGCGCGGACAGCCCGTCAACCTGGCGCCGCACGTGCGCGACAACATCGCCCGGCTGGAGTTGCCGTGAACCGGCCCGACCCGTCGCTGACGCCCTCGGCCGCGTTCGACACCGGCCCGATTCCAGCGGACGGCATCGCGCCGAGGCGCTCGCTGCAGGCGCGTGTGGCCTGGGGCGCCCGCGTCGTGACGATCGGCGGCGATGCGCCGGTGCGCGTGCAGTCGATGACGAACACCGACACCGTCGATGCCGTCGGCACCGCGATCCAGGTCAAGGAACTCGCCCAGGCCGGCTCGGAACTGGTGCGCATCACGGTCAACACGCCGGAGGCGGCGCAGGCGGTGCCCTACATCCGCGAGCAGCTCGACCGCATGGGAGTCGACGTGCCGCTGATCGGCGATTTCCACTACAACGGGCACCGACTGTTGACCGATTTTCCGGCGATGGCCGCGGCGCTGTCGAAGTACCGCATCAACCCCGGCAACGTCGGCAAGGGCGACAAGCGGGACCGCCAGTTCGGCCAGATGATCGAGGCTGCACTGCGTCACGACAAGCCGGTGCGCATCGGCGTCAACTGGGGCAGCCTGGATCAGGAACTTCTGGCGTCGTTGATGGATGACAACGCGCGCCGCGTCGAACCCTGGGACGCCAAGCAGGTGATGTACCAGGCGCTGGTGCAGTCGGCGCTGGGCTCGGCGTCGGTCGCGCAGGAACTGGGCATGGACCCGGCGCAGATCCTGATCAGCTGCAAGGTCAGCGGCGTGCAGGACCTGATAGCGGTCTACCGTGCGCTCGCGCGCCGCTGCGACTACGCGCTGCACCTGGGCCTGACCGAGGCCGGCATGAGCACCAAGGGCACGGTCGCGTCGGCCGCCGCACTCGCGGTGCTGCTGCAGCAAGGCATCGGCGACACGATCCGCGTCAGCCTCACGCCGCAACCCGGCGAGGCGCGCACGCAGGAGGTGGTCGTGGCGCTGGAGATCCTGCAGGCGCTCGGCTTGCGCAACTTCAACCCGAGCGTGACCGCATGCCCCGGCTGCGGACGCACCACGAGCACCACGTTCCAGGAACTGGCCAAGCAGATCGACGACTTCCTGCGCGCACAGATGCCGGTCTGGAAGGCGCGTTACCCGGGCGTCGAGGACCTTCGCGTCGCGGTGATGGGCTGCATCGTCAACGGCCCCGGCGAGAGCAAGCACGCCGACATCGGCATCAGCCTGCCGGGCACCGGCGAGGCGCCGGCGGCGCCCGTCTTCATCGACGGCCAGAAGGCGATGACGCTGC
>JBDTUO010000236.1:0-5352 GCA_040007675.1 Rubrivivax sp. | reverse complement strand
GATTCGCCCGCCGCGAGCCGGAACTGCGGGTCGGCCGCGCCCCCGCCGACGACGCCGATGCCATGCACCTTCGACGACCAGCGGTAGGCCTGGCCGGTCTCGTCGCTGACCGCGCCGCTGCCATTCTTGTAGCCCAGGATCAGCGGCTGGCTGCTGACGTTCGTGAACCGCACCGTGGTGCGCACGCCCTGGTAGGCGGTGACGCTGCCCGAGCGCGTGACATTGACGCGGACCACGCGCGCGACCAGCGGTCCAGCGGCCTGGCAGGCCCTCGCGCCGTCGCACCCGGCGCTGCGGCCGCCGGCCGCCGGCGGGTCGGCCGCTGCCGATGGGTCGACCGCCACGCCGCCGGTCGTCACGACCGCGGTGGTGCCCGGCGCTGCGCTCGGCGCCCGGGCCGTCGCAGCACCTGCACCGTAGCCGGAGCTCGCGGTCAGGCCGGAGAAGTTCAGCCCATGGTCACGCGCCTCGCGCACCTGGCGATCGCCCACCAGGTTCAGCTCGACCAGCGTGATGTCATGCGAGAACACGTTGCCGGCCACCTGGCTGCGCATGCTGTACTGGACGACGCCCTCGAACGTGGCGTCGCGCGATTCGCCCGGCGCGAGCCGGAACTGCGGGTCGGCCGACCCGCGGCTGACGACGCCGATGCCGGTCGCCTTGCTCGACCAGCGGTAGGCCAGGCCGTTGTTGTCGCTCACGACGCTGGAGTGGTCGCGGTAACCGAGGACCAGCGGCACGGAGCCGGTGTTGGTCAGGCGCACGGTGCTGCGCACGCCCTGGTACGCGGTGACGGTATCCTGCCGTGTGACGTTGACCTTGATGACGGTGGCCGTGAAGTGGCCGAGGTTCTGGCAATGCGCCTGCCCGGCACACGGGTCCTTGGCGGCGTGCGCGCCCGTGCCCGCGAGCAGCGCCACCAGCAGCGGCAGGCACCACACCCCTCTCGCGGGTGATCGGACGAAGGCGTCGTGCATGGCAGGGCTCCCGTTCGTGGTGGGCGCGCGCCGCGCGGATCGCGGCTGTCACCACCTCTGAGCGCTACTCTCGGCGTCGGCCGTTACCGCGCCGTTATTCGCGCCCGCGCCGACGCTGGCATACGATGGTTCATATGCTCGATCCGCTGCCGACCGACGCCCCGATCGACGCGAACCTCGAGGCAGCGCGCGGCCCGCGGGTCGAGTTGCTCGGCCCGCCGACGCTGGTGGATGTCAGCGGCGTGCGCATCGGTCTGGAGCGGCGGTCGGCCGCACTGCTGGCACTGCTGGCGCTCGACGGCCCCCGCCCGCGCGCGGGGCTGGCCACGTTGCTGTGGCCCGATGCCTCGCCACCCGCAGCGCGCAACAGCCTGCGCCAACGACTGTTCCGCTTGCAGCGCGCGGCCGGTGCCGAACTGGTGGTCGGCACGGGATCGCTGCGGCTGGCCGACGGCGTCAAGACCGATCTGATGGACGCGGCCGAACGCCTGGCGAAGGATCCGCAGGCGCCGCGCGGCGGTTTGCTCGACGGCCTGGACTACGGCGACACGATCGAGCTCGCCGAGTGGGTCGACGCGGCGCGTGAACGCTGGCGCCAGCGCCGCGCCGACTGGCTGGCCGAATGTGCCTCGCGCCACGAGGCGCAGCAGCAGGTCGCGCTCGCACTGGTGTACGCCCGGCACCTGCTGGCCGACGAGCCGCTGCTCGAACACGCGCACCGGCGCGTGATGCGGCTGCACTATCTGCGGGGCGACCGCGGCGCGGCGCTGGCCGCGTTTGAGCACTGCACGGCGCTGCTGCGCCAGCAGCTCGGCGCCGCCCCGGATGCCGAGACCCACGCGCTCGCGGCGACGATACGCGCGGCGGGCGGCGCCGCCGCGCCGCGCGCCACGTCGCCGCCGGTGAGCGTGCTGCGTCCGCCACGCCTGATCGGCCGCGACGACGCGCGCGCGCGCATCGTCGGTGCGATCGCGGGCCGGCGCGTGCTGCTGCTGCACGGCGAGCCCGGCATCGGCAAGAGCCGGCTGCTCGAGGACGTCGCGCAGGCCCACCCGGCGCTCATCGCCGGCGGCGCGCTGGCCGGCGACGCGCGCGTGCCGTACGCGCTGCTGGCGCGCGTCGTCGGCCTCGCGGCCGCGCGCTTTTCAATGCCGCTGCCGGACTGGGCGCGCGCGGAGCTGGCGCGTCTGCTCCCCGCATTCGGTCCCGCACCCCCGGCCCGCGTCGACCCGCTCCGCCTGCAGCAGGCACTCGGTGCCGCGCTCTCGGTCTGGGCCGAGGCCGGCCTCCCCGGTCTGCTGGTCGACGACCTGCACCACGCCGACGAGGCATCGCTGGAGGCGCTGCTGGCGCTGGCGGCCGCGCCAGCACCGCGCCTGGCGTGGCTGCTGGCGGTGCGCAGCCAGGAGATGCCACCGGCGCTGCAGACGTGGCTGGACGCCGCCGCGCCGGCGGACGTCGAACGTCTGCGGCTGGACCTGCTCCAGCCCGCGCAGGTGACTGAACTGCTGGCGTCGCTGGAGCTCGATCGCCTCGACCCCGAACGCTGGAGCGCAGCGCTGGCACGCCACAGCGGCGGCAACCCCTTGTTCGCGCTCGAGACTGTGCGCGCGCTGCTGGCGCTCGGCGACAGCGCGCCGGACCCGGGCGTGACCCACCTGCCGGTTCCGGCAGCGCTCGACGCCCTGATCGCGCGGCGCCTGGCGCAGCTGGACGACGCGGCGCTGAAGCTGGCGCGCGTCGCGGCGCTCGCCGGGGTCGACTTCGACGCCGACGTCGCCGCCGCGGTGCTCGACGTGCACCCGCTCGACATGGTGGATCCGTGGCGCGAGCTCGAGGCCGCCGAGCTGCTGAACCAGGGCCGCTTCACGCACGACCTGATCGCCGAAAGCGTGCTGCAGGCGCTGCGCACCGGCATCGCGCAGGTGCTGCAGGCGCGGCTCGCGCACAGCCTCGAAGCGCTGGGCCGCAGCCCGGCACGCGTGGCCCCGCACTGGGCGGCAGCGATGTCGTGGCGGCGCGCCGGCGAGACCTATGCGGCGGCCGCGTGCGAGGCGCGGCGGGCGTCGCGTCGCAGCGACGAGATGCAGCTGTGGCAACACGCGGCCGACGGCTTCGACCGCGCGGGCCAGCTCGGCAAGGCCTTCGACGCCCGCGCCGACAGCGTCGAGTGCGTGATCCTGGTGCGCGGCGTGGCCGCGGCCGCGACGCTCGTCGATCGGCTCGACCTCGACCAGCGCACGGAACCACAACGCATGCGGGCCCTGACCTCGCGTGCGTGTGTGTGCCTGATGGCGGGCCAGGCGAGCGAAGGTGAGGCCGCGGCGCGTGCGGCGCTGGATGCCGCAGTGCGTCTGGGCGCGCAGTGGCCGCGCTTCGAGGCCGCGCGCCTGCTCGCGGTGGCGCTGGCGCAGGACGGCCGCGCCGATGAGGCGCTGGCGGCGATCGAGCCCTTCCGCGACTGGGTGATCGCCCACGGCGACGCCGAGCAGCGGCATCACTTCTGGGCCGACTACGCCTATGCGCTGAAAGCGGCCCAGCGCGCGCACGATACCGCCGCTGCGCTGCGCGAGGCGATGGCCTCGGCGCAGGAAGCGGGTGACCACGCCGAGCTCGCGACGCTGACCTCCAACCTCGCGCTGATCGAAGGCAACCTCGGCCGCGTCGAGCACGCACTCGACCACGCGAGACGCGCGCGCGCGCTGAACGATCCGCTGGGGCTGGCGGTGGGGCCGCCAGCCGGCGCGATCGAGCTCTACGTCTCGGTGCACGAAGGCGCGCTCGGGCGCTATGTCGAGGCGCTGGCCGGATTCGAGCGCGCGATGGCCTGCTTCGCCGGCAACCCGGGCACGGTCTGGATCGGCCTTACCGCCAATCATCTGGCACACGTGCTGATCCACCTGGGGCAGTTCGCGCGTGCGCGCCAGGCGCTGCAGTCGAGCGGTGCAACCTCGCGCGCGACCCACGCACGCTGCAGCGTGCTGCACACGCGCATCGACCGGGCGCTGGGCCAGCGGCCGACGACATCGATCGAGACGGCGCTGGCCGAGCTCGGCGACAGCGACCCGCTGACCCGCATGCTGGCGCTGCTCGAAGCCACGCTCGGCGCGCACATCGAACCCGCCGCCGCCGCCGCGGCCTGCGACGCGCTGATCGACGAATCCGAGCGGCACGAACACCTGGCGATCGGCATGCGCGCGCGGCTGCTGCGGCTGCAGCACCGCTGTTCCGCAGGAACGCTGGTGGCGGCCGACGCCGACGACGTGGCGGCGCGCCTGCGCCACTGTCACCCGGCCGACACCTATGTGCCCGAGGCCTGGTGGATCACGTCCCGCGCGTACGAGCGGCTGGCCGACCCGCAGGCGGCCGATGCCGCCCTCGGAGAGGGGTTCGAGTGGGTCGGGCGTGCGCTGGCCAACGTTCCGGCCGCGTTCCGTGACAGCTTCCTGCAGCGCAACCCCGTCAACCGCGAGCTGCTCGCCGCCGCCGCGCACCGGCTTCGCCGCCACCCGCCGGTAGCGGCCGCAGCGATAACGCAGCGGTAACGCGCTCACGTCACACTGCGGTCGATGCAGTACCCCCGCCGGCTCACGATCACCGCGATGCAGTGGCACCGGGTGCGCGACCTGGACGAGGTGGCGCCGCTGGACGACGCCGACATCCGCTGCATGACCGAATTGCGCGACGTGCTGGCTCGCCACGGCCGCCTCGAGCGCTTCGCGCTGCAGCTCGTGCACAAGCACTTCGAGCTCGGGCCGCACGAGGTGCTGGTCGAGACCAGCGACGCCGCCACGCGCGAGCATCGACTGTGCGTGCAGCCGCGCGACCGGCTCGCCACGCTCGATGCCGTGCCGACGGCCTGGCTGCTCGGCGCCGACGGCCCGGCAGTCGTCTGCGTCTGCGCCAACCGTGGCGGTGAAGGACACCGGGGGCGGCACGAGTCGGATTGAGAGCGCTGCGGCGAGGCAGGCGCACAATGCCGCCACCCCATCAATGCCATCCGAGATGAGCGACGACTCCGCTGCCCCGCGCTGGAAACTCGACGGCGTGCGCGTGGTGCCGGCCGACCGGCTCGACGCCAACACCGCGCAGACGCCCGGCATGGACCGCAAGGCCGCGATCAATTTCGCGCGCACGGGCGCACAGAAGTTGTGGGCCGGCACCGTGCACATCCACGCCAACGCCAAGACCGGCGCCCACCACCACGGGCCACTCGAGAGCGTGATCTACGTCGTCAAGGGGCGCGCCCGCATGCGCTGGGGCGAACGGCTCGAGTTCACCGCCGAGGCCGGCCCGGGCGACTTCATCTACGTGCCGCCCTACGTGCCGCACCAGGAGATCAACGCCAGCCCGACCGAGGTGCTGGAATGCGTGC
>JBDTUO010000235.1:0-5356 GCA_040007675.1 Rubrivivax sp. | reverse complement strand
CGCGGGGCCGGATCGGCGGCGATGGGTTCGTCAGCCAGGCGGCGCACGCGCTCAAGGTCGACTGGATTCGGGATCACCCGAGTAGCCTCGCGGCGAACGCCGAAGTGCAGGCAGAGATCGTCCTGCATCGCGCGCGACTGGCAGACGATGAGGTCGAAACGCCGGTACAGCAGGCGATGCGCGAGGCGGAACAGCGCTGGCCGCGGCTCGTCCTGCAAGCTCTGGCTCAGCACGTTGGATTCGCGTGCGACGAAGCGCGTGCCGCGCGGCATCAATGGCCGCAGCAAGGCCAGCATCAGGTTCAGGTGGCTGAGTGTCGACAGCACGATGCGCGGGCGCCGCTGCCGGATCAGGTGCCACAGCGCCGGACCGGCGCGCGACACACGTTGGCACTGCAGGTCGACGAACACGACGTCGTCGGGCAGGTCCCCGGCGAGCTCCGGCGGTTGCCCGTCCACGACCGCCAACATCGGCTGGAAGCGGGCGCGGTCGAGGTGGCGCAGCAGCGTCAGCAGCACCCGTTCAGCGCCGCCGGCGCGCAGCGTCGGCAGCAGCACGAGCAGCGGAATCGGCTGCGCAGCCGGCGCGGGGGCGACGGGTAAGGTCACGATCGATCCGGCTCGGGGCGGTCGAAGACGAACTCGTTGCAACCGTGTCCACCGGCACAGGTCGTCAGGCGCAGCAGTCGAAAGCCGCGCGGACGCAGGACGTCGAGCAGTTGCTCCGGTTTGGCAACCTCGAACGGCAGCCCGCCGACCCAGTCGACCACGTCGCGCCACGGGTCCATTCCGCGCTGGCGTTTGAAGCCTCGCCAAGTGGCGCCCGGGCGTCCACGCAGCAGGTCGCGCAGCGTCGTGGGCCCCCACAGGCGCAGCGTCGCGGGTCCCAGCACCAGCCAGCGCAGCGGGCGCGGCAGCGCGTTGTAGGCGCGCTTCGTGCGCAGCCACAGGCGGCTGGCGCGCCCCTGGTCGTTGTAGATCGCGATGAAGAGGCGACCTCCCGGGGCGACGCGGGCGGCGGCGTTCTCGATCGCCTGCCACATCGAGCCGGTGTGGTGCAACACTCCCCACGAATACACGATGTCGTAGCGGCCCAACCGCTCCAGGTACGACGCATCCAGCGCCGATCCTTCTTCGACCGTCCAGCCGGGGTCGGCGGGGTCGTGCATTTCGCGCAGCTGGCGCGTGCAGGCCACCGACCGCGGGTCGTAGTCGAAGGAGTGAACCGTTGCGCCGAGGCGACGCGCGGCGAGGCTGAACAGGCCGCTGCCGGAGCCGATGTCCAGGAACCGCAAGCCGTCCAGGCGATCCGATGCGAGCATGTCCTGCAGCGACGCAATCGCCTCAGCGATCCGCGCCTCGTCCAGGCGTTCGAGGAAACGCGCCCAGTTGGCGCCGAACGCGAAGCGCTCGCCGCCGGCGACTTCGTCGGCGTGACCGGTCATGGCAAGATCGGCGCCCGGTGCGCCCCGGCAACGGGGTCGCGGCCGATGGCCTGCCGTGCCAGCTGTTCCCATCGGTCCCAGACCTTGGCGGCGGCGTATCGCACGCGCACGGCGCTGGCGGCATGCCCGAGGCGATCGCGCAGCGCGGCGTCATCCATCAGCGCTGCCAGCGCGGCGGCCAGCGCGTCGGCGTCGTCCACCGGGACGAGCAGGCCGTCGGTGCCCGAGGTGATCAGGTCCGACGGACCGGACCGGCAGTCGCTGCTGACGACCGCGGCGCCCATGCCCATTGCCTCGAGCAGCACGTTCGGAAATCCCTCGAAGCGCGAGGGCTGCGCGACGATGCCGGCGCGCGCGTACCAGTGCTCGATGTCCACCTGCCGACCCGGCCACTGCACCCGACCGGCGATGCCGAGCGCCTCGGCCTGCGCCTGCAGATCGGCGCGCAGCGCACCGTCTCCGACGATCGCCAGCGACCACGCGAGGCGGGTCGGCGTGACGTCCGCGAACGCTCGCAGCAGCACGTCGAACCCCTTCTCGTCCGACAAGCGTCCGACCGCCAGCACTAGCGACTCGCGCGCTCCGGAGGGTTGGGGCAGGGTGCGCAGCGCGTTCGGAATCACCACCGGCGCACAGCCGCAGTGCCGGGCCAGCCAGCGGGCGGCGGCATCGGTCTGCGCGACCACGGCCGCCGCCCGCCGGTACAGCAGCCGGCGCGCGAGACGCCAGGGCCGCGGCAAGCGCGTGTTCATCGACGGGTCGGTGCGTTCGCAGACGACGACCGGCGTGCTGCTGCCGAGCGTCGCCAGCAGCGCGAGCACGTTGGTGGAATCCAGGAAGCTGAGCATGAGGTCCGGGCGCCGGGCGCGAACGCACGCGCGCAGGGCCTGCACACGCTGGCGGTTGGCGGCCAGGCGGGCGATCGGGTGGCGTGCCGCCGGCGACTGACGCAGCCGAACCCGCTCTACCGCGGGCGACAGCGGGTAGAAGTCGGGCGTCAGCGGGTCGTCGGCGACGGTCGCCAGCGTGACCGTCCAGCCGCGGCGCGCGAACTCGGCTGCCAGCTCGCTGATCGCGCGCTCGGCACCGCCAGCCGCCAGCGACGGGATCACGAGCAGGATCGAGTGGTGGGGGTTCATTGCGGTGACAGTCTCCGCAACGGATCATCGGTTCTCGCGCCCCATTGCTCCAGCACCGCGTCGCGAAGCCGGCGATACACGGCCTCGGTATCGAGCACATCGCGTGCAAATGCGTGGGCTGCGTCGGCCAGACGGGCGCGGAACTCGAAATCCTCACAGCGCACCAGATGGTCGTGGATTTCGTCGACCGTGCCCGCGTTCAGGATCGGGGGGTCCGTCCCCCACAGCGGCCCGAACACGTCGAGGCGCGCATTGGCGATCACCGGCCGCCCCATGTACAGCGCATAGAAGCCCACGCCCCCCATCCAGTGCGTGCCCACCTGATCGACGACCACATCGCCGTCCTCGTACAACTGGAGCAGGCCCGGCAGGTTGGTCGGACGATGCCAGACGATGGCCGGACCGAGACCGAGCTCGTCGATGATCCGGCGCGCCAGGGCCAGGTCGGCGGGCGGACCCTTCTCGAACAGATGGAACTCGACCTCGGGATTGCGCTGCCGGTAGCGCGCCAGCGCGCGCAGGATGAGGTCGTTTCCCTTGTACTCGAACTCGCCGCCCTCGGGCGGCAGGAGATGAATGCGCACCGGCACCAGGATTTTTCGCAGTGCGCGGCGCGGAATCGCCACACGCCGCACGCCGACCGCCTGGAAGTTGGCGTCGTAGCGTTCGATCAGTTCGGGCGGGCGCGGCTGCTGCGCGAGGTGGTCGATCACCTCGTCGCCCAAGGGGTTCAGGCCGCGCGGGAAATAGCTGACGATGTCGCAGCGCTCGAGGCCTCGACGCTGAAGTCGGGTGCGCCAGAGTTCGAGAGCAAGCCGAACCGGGTACAGCCACTTGCGCCGGACGCCGGCCGCGAAACTGCGCGCGATCTGCCATCGGCACAGCATGTCGATATCGGACCCGCTGGACAGGCAGACGCGCAGCGCAGTGCGAGGCAGCCAGGGCGTGAGCGCGATGCCGTAGTCGTTGACGAACACGACGTCGCGGTCGGCCATTGCCTGCAGCACCTCGCGATTCGACCAGGGCAGCGTTGCGTGGTGCATCAGGTCCCGGACCCACGGGATCTCGACGATCCATGGCGGGTAGGGGTAGCCGACCTCGCCCGCATACTGGTGCTCGGGCCGCATCAGCACGTCACCGGGCGCGGATTCGACGACGTAGCGCACGTCGTAGCCATCGCGCCGGAACTTGAGCGCATATGCCATCGGCATCGCGTTCATGCTGCCGACGAAACCGATGCGGGGCAGCGGCCGGCTCATGCGCAGGCCGGGCGCCATCCGCGCCACAGCGAGCGTGCCCGCTCGCGCATCGCCGAAGACGCAGCCGCTGCCGCTGCGAGGCTTGCGCCGCCCACGAGCGAGGTTCCGGCCAGGGCGTGAGCGCGCGAGCCGCCGTCCGGCCAGAAGGCCGCAGCGGCACCGCCGGCCAGCGCGGCTGCCGCGGCGATGAAGAGCGTGTCCTGCGTGTACCAGCGCGCGTTCAGCCCGGGCTCGAACCGGTGGTGCACAAGCGGCAGCCAAGCCACCAGCGACAGCAGGTTCATCCCCAGCCAGACCCACGCTGCGCCCAGCGCGCCCCAGCGCAAGGAGGCGACGACCACGATCGGAACGAACAGCACCGCGAAGGCGACGTTGCCGATCACGTGCAGCCGCAGGCTGCCCTTGGCGAACTGCAGGTAGTACGGGAAGGCTGCGACCGCGAGCACGCCGTTGCCGAGGGCGTACAGCCCCAGGATCGGCGCGCACGTCCGTGCGAGTTCACGATCCCCGGTCCACGCCCAGAGCAGCGGTTCCGCGGCAAAGGCGAACGTGATCGCCATCGCCCCGGCGATCACCGCGACGCCCTGGGTGCCCTGCCGATAGATCCGGATCAGCTGGTCGTGCGCCCCTTCCGCCTCGAGGCGCGCCAGGCGCGGCGTGATGGCATTGCCGATCGGACCGCTCAACAGCAAGATGGCGCCGGCCACCAGCACCGCCAGCGTGAAGTAACCGTACTCGGCCAGCGGCAGCACGCGCGACAGCACGAGCTTGTCGGTTTGGGTGATCAGGATCCAGACCGCGGAGGTGAGGGCGATCGAGAGCGAGAACCGCAGCACCGGGCGCAGTGGTTTCCAGTGCAGGCCCAGACGGGTTGCGGGGGGCAGTAGCGGGAAGCAGCGGTAGGCCTGAGTTGCCAGCCAACCCGTCTCCAGCGCCGCGATCGCCAGCTGGTAGCCGAAGAACAGGGTCGGCGACGTACCGACGAACATCAGCAGTGGCAGCACGCCGGCGAAGCGCAGCGTCGCGACGGCCGCATTGAAGCCGCCCAGCCACTGCAGCCGCTCGGCGCCCGTCAGCGCGCTGCGGTACAGGCCCGCCATCCAGCGCAGTGCAAAGATCGGCCCCATCAGCTGGATCGCGCCGACGACCTCACCGACGGCGAGCCGCGACGACTGCAGCCAGCGGGTGGCGATCGCCTCTCCCGCCGCGACGATGGCGACGCCGCCTGCCAGCGCCACCGCGAGGAAGATCGTTTCAAGAGCCCGCACCAGGCGTCGATAGGTGACGGCGTCGGTGGCCCCTCCGCGCTGGCGTGCGGTCTCGCGCGCAAGGGTCGGCGTCAGGCCCGCGTCCAGCAGCCCGAACCACAGCTGCAGCATCGTGAAGAAGCCGACCAGGCCGTAGGCCTCTGCACCCATGTAGCGCAGGTACAGCGGCACCATCAGGATGCCGACGAGCGTGACGTAGAGCTGGCTGGCGAGGCTTGCCAGCACGTTGCGCTGCAGCGACATGGA
>JBDTUO010000234.1:0-5396 GCA_040007675.1 Rubrivivax sp. | reverse complement strand
AGGAAAAGATGATCGCGGTCAACCGCGTGACCAAGGTCGTCAAGGGCGGCCGCACGCTGAGTTTCGCGGCCTTGAGCGTCGTCGGCGACGGCGACGGCCGCATCGGCATGGGCAAGGGCAAGGCCAAGGAAGTGCCAGTTGCCGTGCAGAAGGCCATGGAGTCGGCCCGCCGCAACATGGTCAAGGTGGCGCTGAAGAACGGCACGATCCACCACAACGTGAAGGGTGAGCACGGGGCGGCGCGGGTGCTCATGGCGCCGGCCAAGCCCGGTGACGGCATCATCGCCGGCGGCCCGATGCGCGCGGTGTTCGAGGTGATGGGGGTGACCGACATCGTCGCCAAGAGCCTGGGCTCGAGCAACCCGTACAACATGGTGCGCGCCACGCTCGATGCGCTGCGTCGCTCGACGACCCCGGCCGAGGTGGCTGCCAAGCGCGGCAAGTCGGTCGAGAGCCTGTTCAGCTGATGCGCGAGACGGAGAACCACAGACATGTCTGACAAGAAGACCGTCACCGTCAAGCTCGTCAAGAGCGTCGCGGGTACGCGGGAAGACCACCGCGCCACCGTGCGCGGTCTGGGCCTGCGCAAGCTCAACAGCCAGCGCACGCTCGAAGACACACCCGCAGTGCGCGGCATGATCAACAAGGTGTCGTACCTGGTGCAGGTGCTCTGACTACTGGGGCTGTGATGGAACTGAACACGATCAAACCCTCCGAGGGCAGCAAGAAGGGCCGTCGTCGCGTCGGCCGGGGCATCGGCTCTGGTCTGGGCAAGACCGCGGGCCGCGGCCACAAGGGACAGAAGAGCCGCGCCGGTGGTTACCACAAGGTCGGCTTCGAAGGCGGGCAGATGCCGCTGCAACGGCGCCTGCCGAAGCGCGGCTTCAAGTCGGTCTCGCTGAAGTTCCGTGCCGAGGTGACCCTGACCGATCTCGAGCGCCTCGGCGCCGATGAGGTCGATCTGCTGGCGCTCAAGGCGGCCGGGCTGGTTCGCGAGCTGATCAAGGTCGTCAAGGTCATCAAGACCGGCGAGCTGACGCGCAAGGTGACGCTCAAGGGCATCGACGCGACCGCTGGTGCGAAGGCGATCATCGAAGCGGCCGGCGGCTCGCTGGCCTGACGTCCGCACGCATCGGCACACGAAGGACACACGTTCGGTGGCAACCTCCGCGAACCAACTGGCCAAGAGTGGGAAGTTCGGCGACCTGCGTCGCCGAGTCGTCTTCCTGCTCCTGGCGCTGGTGGTCTACCGCCTAGGGGCGCACATCCCTGTGCCCGGCATCGACCCGCAGCAGCTCCAGGAGCTGTTCAAGGGTCAGGCGGGCGGCATCCTGAGCCTGTTCAACATGTTCAGCGGCGGCGCGTTGTCGCGCTTCACGGTCTTCGCCCTCGGCATCATGCCGTACATCAGCGCCAGCATCATCATGCAGCTGATGACCTACGTCGTGCCGACGCTGGAGGCACTGAAGAAGGAAGGCGAATCAGGGCGACGCAAGATCACGCAGTACACGCGATACGGCACCCTGCTGCTGGCGGTGTTCCAGTCGCTGGGAATCGCGCTCGCGCTGGAGGGCTCGCAAGGCCTCGTGCTCAACCCGGGTTTCGGTTTCCGCATGACCGCCGTCGTCAGCCTGGTGGCCGGCACGATGTTCCTGATGTGGCTGGGTGAGCAGATCACCGAGCGGGGTATCGGCAACGGCATCTCGATCCTGATCTTCGCGGGCATCGTGGCCGGCCTGCCGAGTGCTATCGCCGGCTTGTTCGAGCTGGTTCGAACCGGGTCGATGAGCATCGTTGCCTGCCTGATCATCCTCGCGCTGGTGGTGGGCGTGACCTTTGCCGTCGTCTTCGTCGAGCGTGGGCAGCGAAAGATACTGGTCAACTACGCGAAGCGCCAGGTCGGCAACAAGGTCTATGGCGGCCAGTCGTCGCACCTGCCGCTGAAGCTGAACATGTCGGGCGTGATCCCGCCGATCTTCGCGTCGTCGATCATCCTGCTGCCCGCGACCGTGGTCGGCTGGTTCGCTACCGGCGACGGGTTCCGCTGGCTCAAGGACCTGTCGTCGGCGTTGTCGCCGGGACAGCCGATCTACGTGTTGCTGTATGCGGCGATGATCGTGTTCTTCTGCTTCTTCTACACCGCGCTGGTGTTCAACAGCCGCGAGACAGCCGACAACCTGAAGAAGAGCGGCGCGTTCATTCCAGGCATTCGCCCCGGCGAGCAGACGGCGCGCCACATCGACCGCATCCTGGGCCGCCTGACGCTGGCCGGCGCGATCTACATCACGCTGGTCTGCCTGCTGCCCGAGTTCCTGGTCCTGAAGTACAACGTGCCGTTCTACTTTGGCGGCACCTCGCTGCTGATCATCGTCGTCGTCACGATGGATTTCTGGGCCCAGGTGCAGAGCTACGTGATGAGCCAGCAATATGAATCGCTCTTGAAGAAGGCAAACTTCAAGACGAGTTGACGCAGCGCCGGCCGGGTGCGACAGGCCCAAGCGCTGTGCGCCCTGCAGGCAGGATTCGAGAATCGCGTGCGGAAACGGTTTTTCCGCTCCAGGTGAGAGATTAGGCAAGGAGAAGGCCATGAAGGTCGCCGCATCGGTCAAGAAGATGTGCCGCAACTGCAAGATCATCCGACGCAACGGTGTCGTGCGCGTGATCTGCACCGACCCGCGTCACAAGCAGCGTCAGGGCTGACAGGAAGGAACGAACCATGGCACGCATCGCCGGCATCAACATCCCGCCGCACAAGCACGCCGAGATCGGCTTGACGTCGATCTACGGCATCGGCCGTTCGACCGCGCAGAAGATCTGCGAGGCGGTGGGCATTCCGTATTCGAAGAAGATCAAGGACCTCAACGACAGCGATCTCGAGCGCATTCGCGACGAGATCGGTCGCATCACCATCGAGGGTGACCTGCGCCGCGAACTGTCGATGAGCATCAAGCGGCTGATGGACCTGGGCTGCTACCGTGGCTTCCGTCATCGCCGTGGCCTGCCGGTGCGCGGTCAGCGCACCCGCACCAACGCGCGCACCCGCAAGGGCCCGCGCAAGGGCGCAGTGGCGAACAAGAAGTGAGCCGCCTGCCCTCCCGCGACTGAAGAGAGATCCCCGACATGGCCAAGCCCCCCGTCAACACCGCCGCGCGGCGCGTCAGCAAGAAGGTCCGCAAGAACATTGCGGACGGCATCGCACACGTGCACGCGTCGTTCAACAACACGATCATCACGATCACCGACCGCCAGGGCAGCGCGCTGGCCTGGGCGTCCAGCGGTGGCCAGGGCTTCAAAGGCTCACGCAAGAGCACACCGTTCGCCGCCCAGGTGGCCGCCGAGATGGCGGGCCGTGCGGCGCAGGAACAAGGCATCAAGAACCTCGACGTGCGCATCAAGGGCCCTGGCCCGGGCCGTGAGTCCAGCGTGCGTGCACTGGCCTCGCTCGGCATCCGCATCAATTCGATCAGTGACGTGACGCCGATCCCGCACAACGGCTGCCGTCCGCAGAAGCGTCGGCGCATCTGACCGCCAGGCAGAGCCGCGCCCGCGGCGGCTTCGGGGTACGAACCCGCTGGCCGACGTACAATGGAGAGTTACCCGCAGCCGATCTCTCGCGCAGAGACCGGCGGCGTTTTCGAAAGGCCAGCCGGCACGCGCCGGCACTGCCGACCAAGCCCACCGTCTGAGCCGGGCACAAGACCCGCCAGACTCGCGCGGCGTTCGGGTTTCTTCGAGAAGCCGGACGGCCGCGTCAGCGAACCTCGAGGATCATTCCGTGGCACGTTATCTCGGCCCCAAGGCCAAGCTCTCCCGCCGTGAAGGCACCGACCTGTTCCTGAAGAGCGCACGCCGTGCGATCAGCGACAAGGCGAAGTTCGACAGCAAGCCGGGTCAGCATGGTCGCACCAGCGGTTCGCGCACATCCGACTACGGGGTGCAGTTGCGCGAGAAGCAGAAGGTCAAGCGCATGTACGGTGTGCTCGAGCGCCAGTTCCGCCGATATTTCGCAGAGGCCGGTCGCCGCAAGGGCAATACCGGCGAGAACCTGCTGCTGCTGCTCGAATCGCGCCTGGACAATGTCGTGTACCGCATGGGCTTCGGATCGACACGCGCCGAAGCGCGTCAGCTGGTTTCGCACAAGGCGCTCACCGTGAACGGACAGGTGGTCAACATCCCGTCGTACTCGGTGAAGGTCGGCGACACCGTTGCGCTGCGCGAGAACGCCAAGAAGCAGCTGCGCGTGGTGGATTCGCTCAAGCTGGCCGAGTCCATCGGCCTCGCGAACTGGGTCCAGGTGGACGCCACCAAGATGGAGGGGATCTTCAAGAAGGCCCCCGACCGCGACGAGTTCGGCGCCGAGATCAAAGAAGCGTTGATCGTCGAACTCTATTCGCGCTGACGCCAATCGTGGCGCGTCGCCGCGGCCGCATCGGCCGGGCGGCGTTGCCCCTGGGGTGTCGTCCGCCGGGCGCGATACCTCTGTTGCCGGCCCGGCATGGTCCATCAGCCTTATCGGCGTGACGAGCCGAGGGTATTGACAGGAACTTTCACTCGATGCAAACCAATCTCCTCAAGCCGAAGGCTATCCACGTCGAACCGTTGGGCGGATTCCGCGCCAAGGCGACGCTCGAGCCATTCGAGCGCGGCTTCGGCCATACGCTGGGCAACGCGCTGCGCCGTGTGCTGTTGTCGACGATGGTCGGCTACGCGCCGACCGAAGTGACGATCGCGGGCGTGCTGCACGAATACTCCGCCATCGACGGTGTGCAGGAAGACGTCGTGCACATCATGCTGAACCTCAAGGGCGTGGTGTTCAAGCTGCACAACCGTGACGAGGTCACGCTGGTGCTGCGCAAGGAAGGCGAAGGCGCCGTCACGGCGGGCGACATTCAGTGCCCGCATGACGTCGAGATCATCAACCCCGAGCATGTCGTTGCGCACCTCGCGCAGGGCGGCAAGCTCGATATGCAGATCAAGGTCGAGAAGGGCCGCGGCTACGTGCCCGGCACGCTGCGCCGCTACGGCGACGAGCCGACCAAGGCGATCGGCCGCATCGTGCTGGACGCGTCGTTCTCGCCCGTCAAGCGCGTCAGCTACGCGGTAGAGAACGCACGCGTCGAGCAGCGCACCGACCTCGACAAGCTCGTGATGGAGATCGAGACGAACGGCGCGATCAGCCCGGAAGAGGCGATCCGCGCGTCGGCCAAGATCCTCGTCGAGCAGCTCGCCGTATTCGCCCAGCTGCCGTCGGACAGCCTGCAGGAGATCATGGAGACCGGTGGCCAGAAGGCGCCGAGTACCTCGTTCGACCCGATCCTGCTGCGCCCGGTCGACGAGCTCGAGTTGACGGTGCGTTCGGCCAACTGCCTGAAGGCCGAGAACATCTACTACATCGG
>JBDTUO010000233.1:0-5452 GCA_040007675.1 Rubrivivax sp. | reverse complement strand
AGCCGCGAGCGCAGGCGCTTCCACGCCACGTCGCGGTTGCTGTGCTGGCTGCGGCCGTCCTGGCACTGCACCACGATGCCGGTCGGGATGTGCGTCAGGCGCACGGCCGAGTCGGTCTTGTTGATGTGCTGACCGCCGGCGCCGCTGGCGCGGAAGGTGTCGGTGCGCACGTCGGCCGGGTTGATCTCGATCTCGATCGAGTCGTCGACCTCGGGGTAGACGAAGAGCGACGCGAAGCTCGTGTGACGGCCGCCGGCGCTGTCGAACGGGCTCTTGCGCACCAGGCGGTGCACGCCGGTCTCGGTGCGCAGGTGGCCGAAGGCGTAGTCGCCCTCGACCTTCAGCGTCGCGCTGCGGATGCCGGCAACGTCGCCTTCGGTCTCCTCCATCACCTCGACGGTGTAGCCCTTGCGCTCGCAGTAGCGCAGGTACTGGCGCAACAGCATCGCGGCCCAGTCGCAGGCCTCGGTGCCACCGGCGCCGGCCTGGATGTCGATGAAGCAGTTTCCGGGGTCCGCCGGGTTGCTGAACATGCGGCGGAACTCGAGCTCCTCCACCGACGCGGCGAGCGCGCCGGCTTCGGCGTCGATCGCCTGCAGGCCGTCGACGTCGCCATCGGCCTTCGACAGCTCGTACAGCTCGGAGTTGTCGGCCAGGTTGCGCTGCAGGTGGTCGATCGTCTCGACGACGGTTTCGAGCGACTTCTTCTCGCGCCCGAGCTCCTGCGCGCGCTTGGGTTCGTTCCAGACTGCGGGATTCTCGAGCGCGGCGTTGACCTCGTTCAGGCGCAGGGCCTTGCGATCGTAGTCAAAGATACCCCCTTAGCGCGTCGGTGCGCGCTGAGAGGTCGGCCAGCCGGGTGCCGATCAGGTTGATGTGCTCGATGTCCATGGGGAACGGTCGCTCGCTCGCGTCGGGGAGCCGGGATTTTCGCATGGCGGCGCGCGCGCACGGCGGCCGGGCGGCACCGCGCCGGAGCCGCCGCTCAGCGCAGGAAATCGAGCAGCACGCGCGCCAGCGCCGCCGGCTCGTCGTGGTGCAGCATGTGGCCGGCGCCGGCGAGGCGGGCCCGCTGCAGGTCGGCCACGACCGTCAGCCGCTGCTCGAACTCGGCGCGCGAGTAGCGTTCGCCCCACCAGCGGCTGATGTCGGTCAGCGCGCCGTCGACCCACAGCGTGGGGGCACGGATCGCGCGCCAGGCAGCCAGCACCTCGTCGACGCGGTACGGCACCGGGTTGCTGCGCTTGTGAGCCGGGTCACCGCGCACGTGCCAGCGCCCGTCCGGGCGCGACTCAGCCCATTCCCGGGCCAGCCAGGCGGCATGCGCGGGGCTCAGGCGCGGGTTGGTGCGGCGCAGCTGCGCGGCGACGCCGTCGGCGTCGTCGAAGGACTTGAGCGCCACCGGCGTGGCCAGCTCGTCGAGCCAGCGTGCCAGCCGCGCCGGCGCGTCGGCAGGATCGCTCGCGGGCAGGCCGAATCCTTCGAGATTGACGAGCCGGCGCACGCGCTGCGGCCGCACCCCGGCGTAGATCATCACGACGTTGCCGCCCATGCTGTGGCCGAGCAGGTCGACCGCCGCGGCCCCCACCGCGTCAGCGGCGCCGGCCGGGTCGGCGAGGTCGGCGCGCGGGGCTTCGTCGGCCAGTGCGCGCAACAGCGCGTCGAGGTCCCCCAGGTAATCGGGGAACCAGTAGCTGTCGGCCGGCGGCATGGTGCTGCGGCCGAAGCCCCGCCAGTCCGGCGCGACGACGTGCCGCACCGGCCCTTCGAGCGCCGCGAGTTCGTCGACGACGAACTGGAACGACGCCCCGACGTCCATCCAGCCGTGCAGCAGTACCAGCGTCGGCGCAGCGGGCGTCGCGAGCGTGGCGTCGCCCCATTCGAGCAGGTGCTGCTGCCCGCCGCGCAGCGGCAGGTGGCGGGCGCGCGCCGGGCGGCGTGGCGCGTAGGGCGCGGCATTCATGCGCGCACTGTAGTCGTGGCGGCCGCGTGCGCGGTGCCGGGCCGGCGCCAGGCACCAGCGCCCGGGAGCCTCTCAGGCGGCGAGGGCGACGAGCTGGTCGGGCGCGATGCGCGCGCGCATCTGGCGTGCCTTCAGCACGCCGACGATCGCATGCAGCGGCTGCATCGTGTCGCGCCGCAGCGGCTGCGGCAGCGAGGTGCCGCCGGCACTGGTCAGCGCGGCGACCACGGGCGTCATCACCGTCGAGCCGCGCTTGACGACGACGCCGGTCTCGCCCGAGGCGAGCGTGACGAAACAACCCGGCGGGTAGATGCCGAACTCCTTCACGAGGGCCGCGCAGATCGGGTGGCCGGGGTCCTGCATGAAGAGCTCGCGCCCGGCCTGGTCCGCGGGCTGGGCTTCGCGCGTGGCGCGCGCGCTGAGTTTGGCGGTGTAGACGTCGGCGCGGTGCAGCAGCGTGGCCAGCTCGCCCGGCTCGCGCGTGCCGCTCGGGTAGCCGGTGCCGTTGCGCTCCTCGTGGTGCCGCTCGACGGCCTGCAGCCAATCGACGTCTTCGACGCCGGCGAGCTCGAGCATCACGCGGCCGCGATGGGGGTGGGCCAGGATCTCTCGCCGCTGCTCGCCGGTCGGCGGCCGCGTCTGTTCGGCGAGCTGCCCCTGCAGCTCGAGCATCGCGATGTTCATCGTCAGCGCGGCACGAAACGCCCGCTGCATCTCGGTCTCCGACCAGCCCAGGCGCTGCGCGACCAGACGGGCGACGATCGCCGCGTGCACCGAGTGCGTGACGCCGTACTGGGCGTGCGCGTTGCCTTCCTGGCGCAGCACCTGAAAGATCGCGAGGTCGGGGTCGCGCTGGATCAGCGCCTGCAGCGGCGCCGTCGTCGTCTCCAGCGCCTGGCGGAAAACCCCCGCCTGCGGCTGTCGCAACACGTCGCCGACGCGCGCCATCGCGTCGCGCCACATGCCGGGCAGCAGCACCGCCGGCGCATCGGTCGGCGACGGTGCCTCGGCAAGCAGCTCGTCGAGATCGACCAGGGTGCCGCGCTGGAACAGGGACTGGAGCTGTTCGTTCGACTGCACCACCTGGCCCCGCGCCAGCAGCAGCGTCGCGTCGGGTCGGTAGACGTTGAACGGCAGCGGTCGGCCGGCATGGATCCGGTGTCGGACCTGGGCCAGGGGGGTGTGGTGCATGACGGCGGGCATGATCGGTGCAGGCGCTTCGGCTCCCAAGGGGTTTCGGCCGCTGGCGGCGCCACTTGAGCCAGAGCCCGAGCCCGGCGGTAGCATCGCCGCATGACACAGACCCCGGAACCCGCCCGGCTGCGGCCGGCGGCCCCTGCCGACGCCGCTGCGATCGTCGGCCTGATCGGGGAGCTGGCCGAGTTCGAGCGCCTGACCCACCTGGTGCAGGTGACGCCGGCGCGCCTGGCCGAGCACCTGTTCGGGCCGCGCCCGGTGGCCGAGGCGGTGGTCGCGCAACGCGCCGAGTCGCTGGTCGGGTTTGCGCTGTTCTTCACCAACTTCTCGACCTTTCTCGGCCGTCCGGGGCTGTACCTGGAGGATCTGTACGTGCAGCCGGCCGAACGGGGCCAGGGCACCGGACGCGCGTTGCTGACGCACCTGGGTGCGCTGGCGGTCGAGCGCGGCTGCGGCCGCTTCGAGTGGAGCGTGCTGGACTGGAACGAACCGGCGATCGGTTTCTACCAGCGCATGGGCGCCACGCTGATGCCGGAGTGGCGCATCTGCCGCGTCTCGGGTGACGCGCTGCATCGCTTCGGTGCCCCGGCGGGGGACCCCGCGCCATGACCACGGACCGCTACGCCGTGTTGCACCGGGGCTTTCGTTGGCAGGTGCCGGCGCGCTTCAACATCGGCCAGGCCTGCTGCACCCGCTGGGCCCGGCGCACCCCGGCTGCGGTGGCGATCCGCTACGAGCACGCGGACGGTCGGCGCACCGACTGCAGCTATGCCGAGCTCGAACGCGACGCGGGTCGTCTTGCGCACACGCTGCGCGCGCTCGGCGTGCAGCGGGGCGACCGGGTCGCGATCGTCATGCCGCAGCGCATCGAGACCGCGGTCGCCCACATGGCGGTCTACCGGCTGGGCGCGGTCGCGATGCCGCTGTCGATGCTGTTCGGACCGGAGGCGCTGGAGTACCGGCTGAACCACAGCGAGGCCCGGCTGGCGATCGTCGACGAGAGCGCGATTGTTTCGCTGCGCGCAGTGCGCGCGGCCTGCCCGGGGCTGCGCCACGTGATCGCGGTGGGTGCGGCGGCGGGGCAGGGCGACCTGGACTGGCCCGACGCGCTGGCGCGCGGCCACACCGGGCTGCGCGCCGTCTTGACCACGGCCGACGACCCGGCGGTGCTGATCTACACGAGCGGCACGACCGGGCCGCCGAAGGGCGCGTTGATCCCGCACCGGGCGCTGATCGGCAACCTGAGCGGCTTCGTGTGCAGCCAGAACTGGTTTCCCGACGTCGAGGGCGGGGATGCCGCGGTGTTCTGGTCGCCCGCCGACTGGGCCTGGACCGGCGGCCTGATGGACGCCCTGTTGCCGACGCTGTACTTCGGGCGCGAAATCGTGGCCTGGCAGGGCCGGTTCACGCCCGAGACGGCATTCGAGCTGATGGAGCGTCACCGCGTCACGCACAGCTTCCTGTTTCCTACTGCGCTGAAGGCGATGATGAAGGCGGTGCCGGCGCCGCGCGAGCGCTACCGGCTGCGGCTGCGCGCGCTGATGAGCGCCGGCGAATCGGTCGGCGACGCGGTGTTCGCCTACGGGCGTGACGCGCTTCGCGTGCCGATCCACGAGATGTTCGGCCAGACCGAGATCAACTACATCGTCGGCAATTGCACCCGCAGCCTGAACGGCGATGGACGAGCGGCGGCCGGCTGGCCGGCGCGGCCCGGCAGCATGGGCCGCCCGTACCCGGGGCACCGCGTGGCGGTGATCGACGACGCCGGCGACGAGTGCCCGCGCGGCACCGCAGGCGACGTGGCGGTGCACCGGCGCGACGTGCACGGCGACCCGGATCCGGTGTTCTTCCTCGGCTACTGGCGCAACGACGCCGCCACGCGCGCGAAGTTCACCGGCGACCCGGACGACAGCTGGTGCCGCACCGGCGACATGGCGGTGATGGATGACGACGGCTACCTCTGGTACCACGGCCGCAGCGACGACATGTTCAAGGCCGCGGGCTACCGGATCGGGCCGAGCGAGATCGAGAACTGCCTCGTCAAGCACCCGGGGGTCGCCAACGCGGCGGTGGTGCCGCGGCCCGACGCCGAGCGGGGTGCGCTGGTCAAGGCCTACGTCGTGCTCGCGCCGGGTTACACCGGCGACGACGCCCTCGTCGTCTCGCTGCAGCAGCACGTGCGCGGGAGGCTTGCGCCCTACGAGTACCCGAAGGAGATCGAATTCATCGACGCGCTACCGATGACGACCACCGGCAAGGTGCAGCGGCGCGTGCTGCGCTTGCGCGAGGAAG
>JBDTUO010000232.1:0-5456 GCA_040007675.1 Rubrivivax sp. | reverse complement strand
TCGGCGCGCTCAACGGCCGTGCGATCTACGTCGACGCGCGCGGCAAGGTGCTGGCGTACAAGATGACCAGCCAGTGCGCGTCGGGCTCGGGGCAGTTTCTGGAGAACATCGCGCGTTACCTCGGCGTGGCGGTCGAGGAGATCGGCCCGCTGTCGCAGAGCTCGACCAACCCGGAGAAGTGCAGCTCGATCTGCGCGGTGCTGGCCGAAACCGACGTCATCAACATGGTCTCGCGCGGCATCGCCACGCCCGACGTTCTCAAGGGGATCCACCTGTCGATGGCTTCGCGCATCGTCAAGCTGCTCAAGGTCACCGGCATCAAGAGCGGCACCGCGCTGCTCACGGGCGGCCTGGCGCTGGACAGCGGGCTGCTGGCCGCGATCCAGGAGGAGACGGTCAACGAGAAAGTGAACGTGCAGGCCCGGTCGCACGCCGACTCGATCTACGCCGGCGCGATCGGCGCCGCATTGTGGGGTGCCTACCGCCACGCCAAGCTGCGTGAGCTGGAAGCCGCCACCGCGTGAAGCGCAACCATCCGTCACGAGCCTCAGGAGCAAACCATCATGGCCTTGTTGATCAACGAGAACTGCACCGCGTGCGACGCCTGCAAACCGGTGTGCCCGAACGAAGCCATCGCCGTGGGCGACCCGATCTACATCATCGACCCGATGCGCTGCACCGAATGTGTCGGCGCCGAGGACGAACCGCAGTGCATGCTGGTGTGCCCGGCCGACTGCATCGTGCCGAATCCGGATTTCCAGGAAACGCCGGAAGAGTTGATGGCCCGGTACGAGTCGCTTCACTGAGCGCGGGCGCACCCGGCGTGATCGGAGACGGCGGACGACGGCATCACGCCGTCGTCCGCTCGGGACCTACATCCTGCAGCCGCGCCCCGGGTCGGCGAGCGCCTTGCTCGCCACGCCGACGATCTTGTTCTCGTTGCCGGTGACCTGGCGCAGGTAGATGTCCTGCACCGGGTTGTGCGACTTGCTCAGCATGAAGGCCCCGCGCGGGCTGTCGATCCGGCTCTTCAGCACCGCGTCGGCGAATTCCTTCGTCTTGTTCGCGTCGCCCTTGGTGGCAGCCAGGCCGATGCCCAGGATCTGGGCCGCGTCGTAACCCTGCATCGCATAGACGTCGGGTTGCAGCTTGTAGGCCTTGGCATAGGCCAGGCGGAAGGCGCTGTCGCGCGGTGTGTTCAGACCGTCGCCGTAGTGCAGTGCGGTCTGCAACCCGTCGGCGGCGGCGCCCTGCGCCTCGAGCGTGCCGTCGGTCAGAAACCCTGCACCGTACAGCGGCACGCTGGCCTTCAGCCCGGCTGCGGCATAGTCCTTGACGAACTTGACCGCGCCGCCGCCGGCGAAAAAGGTGTAGACCGCGTCGGGCCTGGCCGCGGCGATCTCGGTCAGCAGGGCCTGGAACTCCACGTTGGGGAAGGGCACGGTCAAGTCCTTGAGGACCGTGCCGCCGCCTTTCTCGAAGGCCTCCCTGAAGCCCTTCACCGACTCGTCACCGGCAGCGTATTTCCAGGTGATGGTGATCGCCTTCTTGTGACCCTTCTTGACCATGGCTTCGCCCATCGCGTAGCCCGGCTGCCAGTTCGAGAACGAGCTGCGGAAGATGTTCTCGGCGCACATCGGCCCGGTGATCGCGTCAGCCCCGGCATTCGGATCGATCATCAGTTTGCCCGTGTCCTTGGCCACCTTGGCCATGGCCATCGCCACACCCGAATGCACCGTGCCGACGACGACGTCGACGTTGTCGCGCTTGATCAGCTTGTTCATGTTGTCCGTGGCCTTGGACGGGTCGGACTCGTCGTCGACCTTGACGTACTCGATCGTGCGCCCGCCGAGCTTGCCGCCGTTTTGCCCGACATACAGCTTGAAGCCGTTCTCGATCGCCGTGCCCAGCGCGGCATAGGTACCGGTGGCGGGCAGCATCAGGCCAACCTTCAGCGGGGCGGTGCCTTGCGCCATGCTCATCGACGCGGCCAGGCCGGCGGCGCCGATCAGGGTGATGCGAAATGCGCTCATGACATGTCTCCTGGGTGGGTGGGAAGGGTTGTCGACGGCGCGCGTCAGCGACACGCGAGTTCCCGGTCACGCAGCCGGAAGCGCTGGATCTTTCCCGTGGCCGTCTTCGGAAGTTCGTCCAAGAACTCGATCGCACGCGGGTACTTCTCTGGCTCCCATCGGTGCGCGTGCCATCGAGTCGTCACACCGCGTCAGAGCCGCCGCACGAAGGCCAGGCGTTGCGAAGGACTGAAACCGGTGTCGTACAGAAACCCCTGCAGCGGCACATCGGTCGGCGCGAGCACGGTCTCGACACGATCGATGTGCAGCGCACCGAGGTTGGCGAACAGCTGCGAGATCAGGGCACGGCCGACGCCCTGGTGGGCGTAGACCGGATCGACGCCGATCGTGTCGAGCACGGCCACCGGTTCGGCGCGGCCGAAATCACCCAGGTCGGCGCGGGCCATCAGGAAGCCGACGATGGCATCGTCCCGGCTGGCCGTCAGCGAGACCCGGATCGCCGAGTCGTCCAGCGCCTCGGCCAGCTTCTCGGCGATGTAGGCCTGCCGGTCGCGGCCGGTGATCTGCCGGTCGATGCGACAGATCTGCGGCAGGTCTTCGGCCCGCATCGCGCGCACGTCCGGCAATACCTTGCCGACGCTTTCGAAGTGATTGCCTTCGGGGGCACCGTAGTCGATTTCCCGGCCGCGACGGTCATCCGCCGGCAGGTCCAGTTCGTCGCCGCGCTCGAGCTGGTAGCCGTTGGCGACGGCGCAGTCCACGACGTGGTCAGGCGCCAGCACGAACTTCATGGCGCGCAGCCACGGCAACATGCGCGCGTCGGTCCAGGCCGCGGTGGTGCGCAAATCGGCCAGGCAGTGGCGGGCGGCATAGGCGACCACGGCGTCGATCAGCTGCCGGCCCACGCCCTGGCCGAGTCGGTCCTGGCGAACGCCGACCACTTCAAGGCGCAGGCCCGGCTGCGAGCGCCCGAACTCTCCGCTGGTGCGGCGCGCGAGGACGAATCCTGCCACGCCGGTGTCATCCGTCGCGGCCAATTGCACATGCAGCTCGGGTTGCGTCAGCGCCGCGCTCAGCCGGCGCTGGAAATAGGTGCGACGCGAGCGGCCCTCGGCGGCGGCGTCGATGGCGACGACCGCGTTGAGGTCCTGGGGGGTCAGGGCACGGATCCGGGTGGAGGTCTGACGGGGTTCTGCGGGCTGCGGGTCGTCTGGCATGGGGGTCTCGGCAGGGGTTCCGGCCTCAGGCCGTGGCGTAGGCCATGCTCAGCGCACGGTCGGTCTCGTCGTCCAGCAGGTCGTCGAGCGAAGGCAGCAGCGCCATCGTCTCCTTCTGGATGTGCGAGACCTGGCGTTCGACGACTTCCTGCACACCCCGCTTGAAGGCGTCGAAATCCGCCGCCGCCAGGGTGCCGGCGGCAACCTCGCGCGCCAGCGGCAGCAACTCGGCCGCGGCTTCGCGAATCGCCACGTGTTCCTCGGTCAGCAAGGCGACGATGTCGCCTTCCCCCGCCTCTGCCATGCGCGGGAACAACTCTTGTTCCTCGAAATCGAAATGGGTGGCCGTGTCGTGCTCGAGCAGCCGCACGAAGGCGCTGGCCAGGATGGCGAACTCGGCGTCACCCAAGGGCAGGCGCCGGCTGCAGGCCTGCTCGAGGCGGCCCAGCACATCGAGTGCGGCACGGTGCTCGGTGTCGAGCGTCTGGCTGACCTGGCTCATCGCTTCGATCGTCCTCTAAAGCGGTAACGAAGTACCAGAATAGCGTTGAATCGAGGGGCCGCCTTAATTCACATCAAGCCTTGGACCGTTCGCCCGCTGGCGCGTGGCCACGGGTACGTCGCCACAGCACGACGAAAAAGATCAGCAGGGCCACCGCACCCATGGCGCCGACCGCAGCCGCCAGCGCAGCCAGCGTGGGGCTGTCGAAGACGATCGCCAGCGCCAGCCCGGCCAACGCACCCAGGTGCGCAGCGAAGTGCAGCGCCAGCGGCCGCTGCGCGGTCAATGCCGAAGGCGTCGGTGGACGCCTGCCGCTGCGCGAGGCATGCATCGATGCCAGGAAAGGCAGGATGCGCTGCAGCATGCCGAGCAGGAAACCGAGCAGCCAGCCGCCGATGCCCACCAGCGCCCACAGCGTGGGCGTGCCCGGCACGTCGACGTCGAGCGAGAGGCCCAAAGCGAGCAGCAGGCTCAGCGCGAGGCAGGCCCAGGCGATGCGCACCAGCGTGAAGGACCGGCCGAGCTGCTGCCGCAAGCCCGTGCGCAGCGCGGCCCGCATCACGTGCAGGTGCAGCGCGACCGCACTGGCGCCGAGTGCCAGTGCGGCCAGCCGCAGCGGCAATGGCGCGAGGCCGAAGGCGGCCAGTGCGGACAGGCCCAACGCGGCCACCGCCAGCGCACACGAGGCGATGGCCTGGCGCTCGTCGGGCGCCACCGACAGCGCGAACATCGGCACCAGGATGTAGGACAAGCCCAGCGCCAGCAGGCCCATGAAGCCGTAGACCGCGAAGGTGATGTGCAAGGCCAGCGCGGTGGCGCGATCGAGCAGCGGCAGCCCCAGGTACAAGCCGGTCAGCGAGAGCGCCGAGACCAGTAGCACCAGCAGGCAGCCGATCGCTGCCCAGCCGTGCACCACCACCCCCGGCATGCCGCGCGCCCCTCGCAGGTTATTCGCCAGCAGCGCGGCCCAGGCCAGCAGCGCCAGCGTCACGGCGACGGCGCCGGCGCCCAACCATGCGGGACGCCCCAGGCCCATGCCCAGGGTCACCGCGGCCACACCCGGCGTGTACACGGCCCAGACCGCTGCTGGCCAGTGCGTGGAGCGTACCGCTTGCCGCGTGGCCACCGGCAGCAGTTGAAGGCTGGCGCCGAGCGCGGTCATCACCAGCACGCCCAGCGTCACCAGATGCAGCGCGGCCAGCGGCCAGTCCAGCCCGCCGATGAAGCGCGGCAGGCGCTGCGCCCCCGCCAGCAGGGCCAGCCACGCCAGCAGGTGGAAGACCAGGGCAGTGCCGAAGAAACGAAAGGGGATCGACATCGGCAGCAGGCGGCTCGTGGCGCCCGCCAGGAAGGTGCCGCCACGTTTCAAGGCCCACGCTCCAGGCGCAGCAGCACCTCGTCCGCATCCGCGCTCGCGTTTTCGCTCAGCAGCTCGGCGGTCCAGCCGAGCTCGGCCAGTTCCGGGTACAGCGCCATCGGCTCGCGGTCGATGTGCACGATCACGGTGGCTCCGGAATCACCGAGCTGATGCACCAGGCGCAGGATCGCCACCAGCGGCTGCGGCCGCGGCAGGCCGCGTACATCGATGTGTTCACCCTGTGCGTCACGCCAGCGGCGCGGTCGCGGTGCGCCGCCCTCGGTGCCGCTGGCACTCACTGGAGTTCGCCCAGGCTGTCGCTCAGCGTGTCGCCCCGCGTGTCGCCC